>DATGDQ010000001.1:0-4110 GCA_035310785.1 Gemmatimonadaceae bacterium
CGAATGCGGCGCATCCAGATGCAGCAGCGGTCGCAGCCACCGACCCGTGTGTGAGCCTTCCACGAGCGCAATCTCCTCGGGCCGACCCATCGCGACGAGCTCACCGCCCGCCTCACCGGCTTCCGGCCCCAGATCGATCACCCAATCGCCGAGTTTGATCACATCGAGATTGTGCTCGATGATGACGAGCGTGTGTCCCTGGTCGATGAGGCGCTCGAACACGCGCGCGAGCTTGCGAATGTCCTCGAGATGCAGCCCCGTCGTCGGCTCGTCCATCACGTAGAGCTTGCGCGTCTTCGTCTTCCCCGCATTCGAGAGCTCGCGTGCGATCTTCACGCGCTGCGCCTCACCGCCCGACAACGTCGGCGCGGGCTGCCCCAATTTCAGATAGCCCAGCCCAACCTGCTGCAGTTGCCACAGCGCCTGACCGAGCTTCTCCTCGCGCGGGAAGAATCGTATCGCCTGATCGATGGTCAGCTCGAGCACATCGTAAATGCTCTTGCCTCTCACCTTCACCTCGAGCACGTCGTTCCTGAAGCGCTTGCCGCCGCAGACATCGCATGGCACGAACACATCCGCCATGAACACCATCTCGACCTGCAGATAGCCGGCACCCTCGCAGTTCTCGCAGCGGCCGCCTTTGACGTTGAAGCTGAAGTGACCCGCGCCGTACCGCTTCTGCCGCGCGAGCGGCTGGTCAGCGAAGATGCGCCGAATCTCGTCGAACGCCTTCACGTACGTCACCGGATTCGAACGGGGCGACTTGCCGATCGGGCTCTGATCGATGCACACGACATCTGCGAGCGGCTCCCAGCCGGTGATGCCATCGAAGCCTCCGACGCGCTCACCGAGATGCCGTTTCGCCGTGTGCTCGCCCGTGAGCCGCGTCTCGAGCGCGCGGAGCAGCACGTCGTGCACGAGCGTGCTCTTGCCCGATCCCGAGACGCCCGTGACAACGGTGAGCGCGCCGAGCGGAATACGGATGTCGACGCCGCGCAGATTGTGCTCGCGCGCACCCGTGAGGGTGAGCCAGCGCGGACCGAGCGCGCGACGCTCCTCGGGCAGCGGGATCTCCTTTTCACCGCTCAGGTACGCTCCCGTGAGCGAGCTCTCGCTCGCGTGGTCGAGTGGTCCGGCGAACACGACCTGGCCGCCCTGCTCGCCGCTGCCAGGGCCCAGCTCCACCATGTAGTCCGCACGACGGATCGCTTCGAGATCGTGCTCCACCACCAGCACCGTATTGCCGCCATCGCGAAGCCTGTGGAGCAGCGAGAGCAGGCGATCGACATCGCGCGGATGGAGCCCGATCGAGGGCTCGTCCAGCACGTAGAGCGTGTCGACGAGCTTCGAGCCGAGCGAGTTGGCGAGTCCGATGCGCTGCGCCTCGCCGCCGGAGAGCGTTCGCGTCGCGCGATTCAGCGTGAGATAGCCGAGTCCCACGTCGAGGAGAAAGCGCGACCGGCTGCGCGCCTCGCCGAGAATGTTGGCGGCGATCTGCTGCTCGTAGTCGGAGAGCGACAGCGTCTCGAGCCACGGAACGAGTCGCTCGACCGCCATGTCGCTCGCGTCTGCGATCGTACGGCCCGCGATGCGCACCTGAAGCGCCTCGCTCTGCAGCTTCGCGCCGTGACAGGTCGGACAGTCCTGAGCCGTCTGATACTGCCGCAGAAAAATGCGGATGTACTGCTTGTAACGCTTCGCCTCGAGCTCCTTCAGGAACACCATGATGCCGCGAAAGCCCTTGGTCTTGGCGTACAACAGCTGATATCGATCCGCGAGCGGGATCTCTCGCCACGGCGCATCCATCGAGATCTTGTTCTTCTTCGCGTACTCGGCCAATGCGCGGCGCTTGCCCTCGTAGCGCGGCTTGGTCCACGGATCGATCGCGCCTTCGCGCAGTGAGCGATCGGGGTAGGGCACGATCAGCGCCTCGTCGTATTCGAGCACGGCGCCGAAGCCGTTGCACGTCGGGCAGGCGCCGCGCGGATTGTTGAACGAGAAGAGCTGCGGCGTGGGCGTCGGCGCGCGCGTGCCGTCGTATGGACACTCGAAGCGCTCCGTGTACATGAGCCGCGAGACCGGCGTTGCATCATCGCGCTGCGTACCGGACGCTGCCAGCGTCGCGGCGATCGGGCTCGCGAGCATCACGATCGCGTCGCCATCACCTTCGCGAAACGCGGTGCCCACCGCATCCGCGAGACGTGGTCTGCTCTCGGGACCGACGGCGAGGCGGTCCACCACCACGAGCAGCTCTGCGGCCTTGGTGACATCCGTGCCTGCGGGCAGCTCGTCGAGATGGACGAGCGTGCCCTCGATCACCACACGCAGAAACCCCTGTGCGCGGAGATTCTCGACCACCACCGCATGGGTGACGAGGTTGCTCAGATGCAGGGGGAAGGCAACGGAGAAGCGCGTTCCGGGTGGCAGCGCGAGCACGTCCTGCGTGACGGACTGCACCGTGTCGCGCTTCATTTCGCGACCGCACACCGGACAGAAAGTGTGGCCGATACGCGCCCAGAGCAGCCTCAGAAAGTCGTAGATCTCGGTGGCCGTACCCACCGTGGAACGAGACGTCTTCGTGGGATTCGATTGCTCGATCGCGACCGCCGGCGAGAGCCCGTCGATGAAGTCCACGCTCGGCTTTTCCATCCGCTCGAGGAACTGCCTCGCGTACGCGGACAGCGACTCCACGTACCGGCGCTGTCCCTCGGCGTAGATGGTGTCGAATGCGAGGGAGGACTTTCCCGAGCCCGACGGGCCGGTCACCACCGTGTAGCTGCGTCGCGGAATCTCGAGGTCGAACCCCTTGAGGTTATGCTGCCGTGCGCCGCGCACCACGATGTGGGACTTCATCCCCAAAATCTAATGGTTGCGGTATCCATTCGGGCTATGCTTGGCGGCGCAATCTGGCGACCAGGCGACCGATGAGCAGAAGGACGATGGCACCGAGAGTCGCGAGCGCGATCGAGCGCAAACTGAATCCAGTTGCGCTCACCGCACCCCAGCCGAGGTGCGAGCCAATCCAGCCTCCGAGCAGCGCGCCCACGATTCCGAGTGCGACGGTGATGAGGCAGCCGGCGGGATCGCGACCGGGCATCAGGAATTTCGAGAGCGAGCCGGCGATCAGGCCCAGCACGATCCAGTGGAGCCAAAGAGGCATGCTGGAACGTAATGCGGTTGGTACCGCTCATGCTTGCCGCGACATCGGGCCGCACATAGTTTCGTCACACTGCGGACTCGCACCCGCCGCGTCCGGTGCCGATTCTGCTACTGCCACGATCTTCCGCGCTTTCCGCCCGCCTTTCTATTCGAATGCCCTATTTGCAGATGGATGGTCAGCAATTTCCGCTGATCGCGGGCGAGAATGCCGTGGGGGATAACGAAGGGGCACGCATTCGGATGCCGGCGAAGGGGAATGGTGCTCTGGCCACGGTCGACGTTGGGGCCGACGGGTCGGCGGTGGTGAGGCGGCTCGATGGGGAAGTGAGCGTGAACGGGGTGTCGCTTGGCGCGGAACCGGCTCCTCTGCTCCATGGTGACAAGATCGAGGTCGCGGGGAAGGAGCTTTTTTTCGGGGATGACCAGCGCGCCGGAAACACGCAGTTCGTGAGGCCGGTGCGCCTTCCCGAGAACGCTCCTCATGCGGCGGAGGGGAAGCCGACGGCCGCAACCGGAGGGCGATTGATCTCGCTGGTGGACGGACGCGAGTATGTCGTCCCCTCCACCGGCGTCGTGTTTGGTCGCGATCCGAGCTGCGACATCGTTGTGGGCTCGACCGAGGTGTCGCGCAGGCACGCCTCGCTCACCCCCACCCCCCAAGGCTACCTTCTTCGGGACACCAGCACGAATGGGGTGCTGGTGAACGGGGAGCCTGCGAGCTCACCGGCGCTGCTGGGCCGCGGTGATGTGCTGACGATCGGGGACGAGCAGTTTCGCTTCCATGCGGACAGTGCGGCGCCGCCACGAGCGCCACTGGCGGCGCTCGAAGCGATCGGCTCGGGATTGCTGAGGGGGACGATCATGGAATTGCGATCGCCGCTGGCGCACGTCGGGCGCGGCACGCACAATGACATCGTGATTTCCGACGAGAGCGTGTCGGACTCGCATGCA
>DATGDQ010000002.1:0-12355 GCA_035310785.1 Gemmatimonadaceae bacterium
GAGCGCCGGTTCGTGTGGCATCCACGGGCTTTCCGAACTTGGTGGCAATGATCACACCTTCCCGTCTTCCCCGCAGCGCCCGGCCGATGAACTCCTCGCTTCGGGTCTTTCCATAGGTGTCGGCGGTGTCGAAAAAGTTGATACCGTGATCAATGGCCGCGTCGATCACGCGCCGAGTGGCACCCTCATCGATCTTCCAGCCGAAGTTGTTGCATCCCAAACCGATGACTGAAACTTCCAACGTCCCGATCCGTCGTTTTTCCACGATGCAGGCACTCCCCGGATGCGTGTCGATTCCTTCAGTGTCCGTTCGTCGACCATGTGTATCGGAACTAAATGTTGGCGGCATGCGCTCGTTCCCGTATGAGCTCACTTGTAACGCGTACGGCCGCGATCGTTCACCTCGATAATCCCGCTCGTCACCAATGACATCAGTTCCCGCTTTTCTCTCGCGCACTGCGCTCGTCGCGTGCGTGATGCTCGCCGCCTGCAAGCAGGCGCCACCGCCCTCGTATCCACCACCTGCAGTGACGGTGCTCAAGGTGGCGCCGGAGAAGGTGGAGGCGAAGCTCGATTACGTAGGACAGGCCGAGGCATCGAAGTCGGTCGAGGTGCGCTCGCAGGTGACGGGCGTGATCGTGGCGAGACCGTACGCCGAGGGCACGGACGTCGCGCGGGGCACGGTGCTCTACCGCATCGACCCCACCATTTACGAGGCGGCACTGCGGAGCGCGCAGGGCACGCTCGCGAATGCCGAGGCGCGGCTGGCGAACGCGCAGCGAAACCTGAATCGCGTGAAACCGCTGCTGGCGGAGCACGCGGTGGCGCAAGTGGATGTCGACAACGCGGAGACGGAGCTGCAGCAGGCCCGCGCCGGAGTCGATCAGGCGCGCGGTGCCGTGGATGAGGCGAAGAAGAACTACGATGACACATTCGTGCGGGCGCAGATAAGCGGCCGCGCGGGGCGCGCGCTGCTCGTGCTCGGCGCCCGTGTAACGGGGCCAAGCGATCTGCTCACGACCGTCGAACAGGTGGATCCGATCTACGTGAGCTTCAACCCATCGGATCGCGACGTGCTGGCGTGGCGGCACAACGAGGCGACGCGAAAGATGATCGCGAACGGCAAGCTCAAGGTTGCGATCACGCTCTCCGACAAGAGCACCTTCCCGCATCAGGGCGTGGTGAGCTTCGTCGACCAGTCGCTCCAGTACAACACCGGCACACTGCTTCTGCGCGCCACGGTGCCGAATCCCGAGCACATCCTCCTGCCCGGACAATTCGTGCGCGTGAAGCCGCTGGGCATCACGCGCGACAGCGCGCTGCTCGTGCCGCAACGCGCCGTACAGCAGGGGCTCGCCGGCTCGTTCGTGTACCTGCTCGGCCCGAACAACACGGCGATGGCGCGTGACGTCTCGGCCACGTCGTGGGATGGTGGACGCTGGCTCATCGAGGATGGGCTCAAGCCGGGTGATCAGGTGATCGTCGATGGAACGCTGAAGGTCGGCCCGGGACGTCCTGTCAATCCGACGCCGTACGATGCGGCGAACGATTCGACGCTGAGGCAGTCGGGGGACACGACCGCGAAGGTGAAGGTGGGACAATGATGGCTGGTCCGGATCCTCTCGATGCGCCGCGTCCGAAACAGGAAGTAGACGCGGACGCGGAACAGGTCAGCAACCTGTTCATTCGCCGCCCGATCTTCGCAGCGGTGATCTCGATCGTGATCGTGCTGCTCGGGCTGTTCGCGCTCAACAAGCTTCCGGTCGCGCGCTATCCGAACGTGACGCCTCCGGTGGTGCAGGTGAACGCGAACTATCCCGGCGCGACGGCGCTGGACGTCGCGACGACCGTCGCCGCACCGATCGAGCAGCAGCTCGCGGGTATTCCGGGGCTGCTCTACTACAAGTCCACGAGCTCGGGTGACGGCTCGATGAGCCTGCAGGTCTCGTTCGACATTACGCGAGATCAGGACCTCGCGGCCGTCGACGTGCAGAACCAGGTCGCGCTGGCTTCGCCGCAGCTTCCCGAGCAGGTGCGGCGCAACGGCGTCATCGTGCAGAAGGCGCAGCCGGACATTCTCCTCGTGGGCGTGCTCACCTCGACGGACCCGCGTTACCAGGGCGAGTTCCTCAGCAACTACTCGAAGATCTATCTCGAGGATGAGATCAAGCGCATTCCGGGTGTCGGAAACGCGACGACGTTCGGAAATCTGAATTTCGCGATGAACATCGAGCTGGACCCGGACAAGATGGCGCAGCTCGGCGTGACCGTCTCCGACATCACGGCGGCGGTGAACGAGCAGAACAACACCAATCCCGCAGGCTCGGTTGGTCGCGAGCCGGCTCCGGCCGGCACCCAGCTCACGCTCCCCGTCACGACCCTCGGGCGTCTGACCACACCGAAGGAGTTCGAGGACATCATCATCCGCGCGCGTCCCGATGGATCGGTGCTGCGGGTGTCGGACGTTGGCACCGTGCGACTCGGCGCGCGCGACTACGGGCTCGTCGGCAAGTACAACAACAAGCCCGTTGCGCCGATCATCGTGTATCTGCGCCCGGGCGCCAACGCGCTCGCCGTCCGCAATGCGTACGTGAAGCGCATGGCGGAGCTCGAGAAGACTTTCCCAGCGGGCGTGCATCACGAGCTGGGCTTCGATACCACGCCCTTCGTCACGACCTCGATTCACGAGGTGGTGAACACGCTCCTCATCGCGATGGCGCTCGTCACGCTCGTGGTCTTCATCTTCCTCCAGAACTGGCGTTCCACGGTGATCCCGCTGCTCGCGGTGCCCGTCTCGATCATCGGTACCTTCCTGGGACTGTGGGTGCTGGGCTTCACGATCAATCTGCTCACGCTCTTCGGCCTCACGCTCGCGATCGGAATCGTGGTCGACGATGCGATCGTCGTCATCGAGAACGTCGAGCGTATCATGGAGCAGCAGAAGATTTCCCCTCGCCTCGCCGCCGACAAGGCGATGAAGCAGGTGACCGGCGCGCTGATCGCCATCGTCGCCGTGCTGTGCGCCGTATTCATTCCCGTGGCGCTCGTAGGCGGCATCACGGGGCAGATGTACAAGCAGTTCGCCGTCACGATCGTGCTGTCCGTGGTGATCTCCGGCATCGTCGCGCTGACGCTCACGCCGGCGCTGTGCTCGGTGCTGCTCCGTCCCGGCAGTCATGCGCCGAAGAGCGGCCCGTTCGCGTGGTTCAATCGCAGGTTCGAGCGGTCGCGCAACGGCTACCTCGGCGCGCTGGGACGCATGCTCGGAAGCCCGAAGGCGGTGTTCGCAGCGTTCGCGGTCGTCGTCGCGCTCGTGATCGTGCTCGTACGCACCGTTCCGGGCGGCTTCCTCCCGACGGAGGACAAGGGCTTCTTCGCGATCGCCATCGAGCTGCCGTCCGGAGCCTCGCGTCAGCGCACGGACGCGGTGGTCGCGCAGGTGCAGAAGTACTTGATGGCGCAGCCGGGCGTCGCGCGCACGGTCTCGCTCACGGGATTGAGCCTGCTGCAAGGCGGCGCCGCGCAAACGAGTTCCGCGACGGTGTTCGCGGGTCTCGAGCCATGGGACAAGCGCAAGACACCGGACACGCAGCTCGACGCGATTCTCGGCAAGGCCAATGGCGCGTTCTCGCAGATCAAGGACGCCGTCATCTTCGGATTCAATTTCCCCGAGATTCCGGGTCTCGGCGTCACCGCCGGACTCGAGATGGATCTGCAGGATCGCAGCGTCAACGACGTGACGAAGTTCGCGGGGCTCGCGCAGCAGTTCGTCGGCGATGCGAACAAGCTCCCCGAGGCGCAGGGGCTGTCGACGAACATCAACGTCAACTTCCCGCAGCTGTTCGTGCACGTCGACCGCGAGAAGGTGAAGTCGCTCGGCATCTCGCTCACGGATCTGTTCCAGACACAGCAAGCCATGCTGTCGACGCTGTACATCAACGACTTCAATATCTACGGCAAGACGTTTCGTGTGCAGGCGCAGGCGCAGCCACAGTTCCGCGAGCGACCCGAGGACGTCGGACGGCTCTACGTTCGCAGTCCGGCAGGACAGATGATTCCGGTGTCTTCGCTGGTGACTACCGAGTTCAAGGCCGCACCGAACATCGTCACGAGATTCAACGGCTTCACCGCTGCCGTCGTGAATGGAACGCCCGCGCCGGGAAAGAGCTCGGGCGAGCTCCTCAAGGCCGTGCGGAATCTCGCCGACACGAAGTACGCACCACTCGGCATGGGCTACGCATTCAGTGGCCAATCGTATGAGGAGGTCCAGGGCGGCACGGCCTCGCTCGTGTTCGCGATGGGCATCATCATGGTCTTCCTCGTGCTCGCCGCGTTGTACGAATCGTGGTCGATCCCGTTCGCGGTGCTCTTCGGAGTTCCATTCGGGCTGCTGGGCGCGTTGCTCGGTGTGTTCATTCGTCGCATGCCGAACGACATCTACTTCCAGGTCGGACTGATCGTCGTCGTCGGACTCGCCGCGAAGAACGCGATTCTGATCGTGGAATTCGCGAACGAGCTCCGCGCGCAGGGACTCTCGATACGCGAGGCTGCCGTCGAGGCGGCGCGCGAGCGGTTGCGGCCGATTCTCATGACGTCCTTTGCATTCATTCTGGGTGTCGTTCCGCTGCTCGTCGCGAGCGGTGCCGGTGCGGGAAGCCGTCACTCGATCGGCACGGGGGTGTTCTTCGGAATGCTCGTCGCCACGACCGTCGGAATCTTTTTCGTCCCATCGTTCTTTGCCGAGATACGGATGCTGAGTGAGCGTGGATTGTTCGGACGTAGGCGCGCGGCGACATCGACTGCCGCAACTTCTGTGGCGGGGGATGACTGAGCATGCCGGGACTGCGCAAGATCGCTCCACGTGTGTTTGTGCTGCTCGCTGCGGCGGGCTGCGCCATCGGACCGGGTTACAAGCGGCCGGAGGTGGATGCACCACCAGCATGGCGCACGCCGTCCAGGTCCGAGGACTCCGTGCGCACCTTCTTCGACTCGCTGGCCGCGGGCAAGAATCTCATCGCACCGCCGGCCGCTGCGCAGGCCGACACGCCGTCGGGTGCCGCTACCGTGCGGCGCCCGGACTGGCGCGCGAGCTACGAGTCTCGTGCCGTCACCGCACAGACGGGGCTGAGCTGGGCTGAGCTCATCAAGGATCCGGCCCTGCAGGCGCTGATCGATACCGCCGTGCAGAACAATCGCGACGTCCGCGTCGCGATCGCCACGATCAACGAATTCCGAGCGCAATACGGCGTCTCGAAGGGAGCCTTCTTTCCGCAGATCAACGGCGCGTTGAACGCAGGTCGGGAGAAGCTGCAGATTCTTCCCGGTCAGGCAACGACATTCAACGTCGTGCAGGCGACGGCGAATCTTCAGTGGGAGCTCGATTTCTGGGGGCGGTTGCGCAGGAACACCCAGGCGGCGCGGGCCGAGTATCTCGCGAGCGAGGAGGGACGCCGATCCGTCATCCTCACGCTCATTAGCGATGTGGCCACCGCGTACCTGCAGCTCCGCGAGCTCGATCTGGACCTCGAGATCTCGCAGCGAACGCTGGCATCCCGTCAGGAGACGCTCAAGCTCGCGTTGCGTCGCTTTCAGCAAGGGTTGATCTCCGAGCTGGACGTGCGCCAGTTCGAATCCGAGGTCGACAATTCCGCGGTCGCGATCGCGGATTTCCAGAGGCAGATCGCACAGCAGGAGAACGCGCTGAGCGTGCTCGTTGGTCATTCGCCCGCACCCATCGCGCGCGGACAGTCGCTCACCGACGTGCTCGGGACGTTCGTGTTGCCCACCGAGCTGCCCGCGGATCTCATCGCACGGCGGCCCGATGTTCGTCAGGCAGAAGAGGCGCTCGTCGCCGCGACCGCGCGCGTGGGCGCAACGGAGGCGGCGCTCTTCCCGACGGTGTCGCTGTCCAGCCAGTACGGAAGGCAGGGTGACAGATTCAGCAACACGTTTCAGAAGAACGGAGAGATCTATCAGATCTTCGGCGGTATCTCGATCCCGCTCTTCCGCGGCGGTGCGCTACGCAACGAGGTACGCGCCTCGCGTGCGCGCGCGGATCAGGCTCGCTTCTCGTACGAGCAGGCCACCCTCGTTGCCCGCCGCGAAGCCGAGGATGCGTTCGTGGGCGTGCGCACGTCGCGCGATCAGGCCGTGGCGCAGCAACGCCAGGTGGACGCGCTCCGCCGAGCGTTCGACCTCGCCAACCGGCGTTATCAGAATGGCGTCTCCAGCTATCTGGAGGTGTTGGACGCACAGCGCAACCTGTTCAGCAGCGAGCTCGCGCTGACGCAGGCGCAGAGACAGGAGCTCGTGTCCGGCGTCCAGCTGTACAAGGCGTTGGGAGGCTCCTGGACCGACTCTTCTTCCGCACGGTGACCGCGTCGAAAACAACGTTCGCCCCCAGCTGAAGGTCGTTCGCCCCGTTCCGATTTGAGAGTGATGGGAGGGTGTCTAGACTGACGTGTGACTCGAACACACCTTCTCTGGGAGCAAACGCCATGTTACGAAGTGCAGTACGCATCATGGCCGCCGTGAGTGGATTGGCGGCAATGGTTGCGTGTGGTGGGAGTAGTGATTCAACGACGGGCCCCACGCCCGTTTTCACGTCGGTGGCCGTAGCGCCAGCGTCGCCGACCGTCAGTGTAGGACAGACAGTGACACTGACCGCTCTGGCAAAGGATCAGAACGGCGCCGCGTTCTCGGGTGCGCCCGCGGCAACCTGGAGCTCGAGCGATGTAACGAAGGCGACGGTAGATGCCGCGACGGGGGTGGTCACCGGCGTAGCCAATGGCACCTCGACGATTACGGCCTCGATCACTGTGGGCAGTGTGACGCATTCGGGCTCGCAGCCAGTCGCAGTCTCGACGCCCGGCTCGACCGCCGGAGTAACCGCGACCACAGGCCAGGCATTCACTCCGCCTGGCGTCACGATCTCGCGTTCCGGGGGCACAGGCACGGTGACGTGGACGTTTCAGAGCCTCGCGCACACCGTCACGTGGGATACGGAGCCGTCCGGCGCGACCGTGGCTGACATCGGTGCCACGCAGAGTGCGCAGGTGGCGCGCGACTTCACCGTGGCCGGACACTACACGTATCACTGTTCGATTCACCCGGGCATGCACGGCACTGTAGACGTGCAGTAGCTGGCGGGTGGCGATGCTACGAAGGCTCCCGTCGCGGAACTGGGCGGGAGCCTTCGTGTATCGGGGAGACGGGAACCGCTGGTCGGATGCGGAGCCGGGTGACGGTGCGACTTCTCGCAGCGTCACCATACGGACCTCTTTAGTGAGTACTACAGCAATGCTACACGCAACTGCGCGAACACTCGCCGTCGGCGCCATCGTATCGACACTGCTGGCCTGCGGAAGCAACTCCACGGCGCCGAACACGCCACCGGGCACCGTGACGGCCACCTCGAGCCTGCAGTTCACCCCGTCGTCAGTGACCGTCACTCGGAACGGTGCGCCCGCGACCGTGACCTGGGTGTTTCAGAGCGTCGCGCACACCGTCACGTGGAATACGCAGCCAACTGGCGCAAGCGTCGCGGACATCGGGGCAACGTCGGGCGCCTCCGTCGGTCGCGACTTCACGGTGGCTGGGACGTACACGTATCACTGCTCGATCCACCCGCAGATGACGGGTACGGTAATCGTTCAGTAGACTTCGCTGCGGGACGCGCGGTTAGAGCGCGTCCCGGATGAACGCCTGCAGCTTCTGCCGATAGCTTCGGCCGCTCGTGTGCCGCGAGCCGTCGTGCAGAATGACCACGAAGTCGCCCTGGAACCACGGCTGCAGCTCGCGCACTCGCTCGGTGTTCACGATCGTCGAGCGATGGATGCGGAGAAAGCGTGCCGCGGGGAGCCGCTGCTCCAGCCGCGTCAACGTATCCCGCACCAGATGCGTATCGGCGCCGACGTGAATCTTGGCGTGGTTGTCCACGGCCTCGATGTAATCAATGTCGGTCGTGCGAATCAGCAGCAGCCGCCCGTCGACCTTGATCGCGAGCCGCAGGTCGCGACGCTGGCGGCGTCCCAGATGCTCCAAAAGCGCTGCCAGCTGATGTTTGTCGGGCCCCGCGTCGGGTTTGGTAGCAGGATCGGCGAGGCGCGCCTTCGCGCGACCAAGCGCCGCCGCGAATCGCTCGCGCTCGACGGGCTTGAGCAGATAGTCGAGCGCGTGTACCTCGAACGCCTGCACCGCATACTCATCGTACGCCGTGACGAAGATGACGAGCGGCATTCGATCGGCGCCCACCGCTTCGATCACGCCGAAACCGTCGATCTCCGGCATCTGAATGTCGAGAAAGACGAGTTGCGGCGAGTGCTTCTCGATTGCCAGAATGGCCTCGGCGCCGTTACCGCACTCCCCGATGATCTCGATGTCCGGATGATCCGCGATCAGCGTGCGCATTCGCGCGCGCGCGAGTGGCTCGTCGTCCACGACGAGCGCGCGAATCATCGTTGTTGTCTGCTTCTCCGTTGCCGCACTCACGACAGCTCCTCCCCGGTATGGTATGGAATCGAGATCCGGACCGCGAAGCCCGCATTGGGCGCGGTCGTGACCGCGAACGTGTGCAGCTCGCCGTACAGCCGGTCGAGCTGCTCACGGATGTTGCTCAACCCAATGCCCTTGGGCAGCTCGTCCGGAGCATTCAGCTCGCAGCCAACGCCGTCGTCGATCACCGCCAGCAGCACGGTGTCTCCTTCCCGGTGGGCACGTATCTCCAGCTTGCCGCCGCACGCCCGCGGGCTGAGCCCGTGCCTGATCGAATTCTCGGCGAGCGGCTGCAGCAGCAGATTGGGCACGAGCGCGCGGCTCGCCGCCGGATCGACCTCGATCGAAATGCGCAAACGATCCTGAAAGCGCAGCTGCTGAATCATCACGTAGCGCTCGAGCAGCTGGATCTCGCGCTCTATCGGTACCTCCTGCTCGCCCGCGTTGTGCAACGAGAGACGCAGAAAATCGCTGAGGCCCGTGAGCATTCGCTCCGCCGATCGCGGATCGCTCGGAATCAGCGCCACGATGCCGTTCATCGTGTTGAAGAGAAAGTGCGGATTCAATTGCAACCGCAGACTGCGCAGCTGCGACTGGGCGAGCGCCACCCGCAAGTCCTCTCGCTCCTGCGACTCCCGATAGTACGTCTCCGCGAGCCGTTCGTGCCACGCCGTCGCATAGGTCGCGATCGCGCCTGCGACCATGAGCAGCAGAATCTTGGCGCCCTCGTCCAGAAACGACACCGCCGCCGTGCGGCTCGCGATGATCGGACTATCGATCATCGGCAGACGCCCTCCGAGCATGAGCACGGCTACGAGCGTGCTGTATTCCACCACCACCAGAATGGCGGCCGCTGCGGCCTTTCGCGTCGATGACGCGATCGGGCGGCCGGCGAGAATGACGAAATACGCCAGGAAGATCGGAGATTTGAGCGCCAGCGTGCCGGACTGGGCGACGCTGTAGGCCGCGAGGATCGCCGTCACCGCCGTGATGTCCACGAACGGATTGACGAAGGCCACCCACGACGGAAGCGGTTGCTCGCGCAGATTCCGGTGCGCATCGAGCCAGAACTGAGCGAGCGACCACGCCAGCGTCGGGATCAGCACCGCCCAGTTCGCCCGCTGCACTGCCGGCGGGATGTGCGGCGCGTACACGAACGCCGAAAACGCGAGCACGGCGAGCACGGCTGCACGAACTCCGTTCAGCAGTCGCTCGGCGCGCTCGCGCTGCACTTCGATCGCAGGACGAGCCATCTCCATGGGCAACATCATCGCGCCACGTGGTCCTCATCGGAAGGGTGGCGCTTCCATGCGAGCACCACCAGCGCGATGAACGTCGCGAGTGGTGGAATCGGCGACCGGTCGAATACGATCACGCTCGACGCAGTCGCTCCCACCATTATGACAGCCAGTGCCAGCGCCGCGAGATATTCGAGGCGTCCGAGGATCAGCAGGACGCCCCCGGTAAGCTCAACGAGCGCGGTCACGTACCGCAGCCATTGTCCGAAGCCCAGGCTCGCGAAGAGCTCGACCATGAACGTCACGCCGGACAGCTTTACCAGTCCAGCCGCAATGAAAACCAGTCCGAGTCCCAGCTCGGCGATCCGCACAAACCCCAGGCGGATCGGCCACGGTGCGTCCATTAGTGTAGTCGATAACTCGCGGCCAGCCGCCAAGTCGTCGCGTCCTTGGGGACGGAATACACCTCGCTGGTCAGCGCAAAGTTGGCAGGAAGGCGGAGGGTCGCGCCGCCGAGCACTGATACGCGGGTGAGATCGACCTCGACGCGTGTGTTGTCGGTGAACCCATCCAGATTCGTGAATCCGACCTCGAAGCGGGGCCGCAGCCACGTGACGCCCGATCCCGCGAAGAATTCGAACCGGCCGCCTCGACTGGTCACGCCGTACACGCCCTCGACCCCGAACATCGTCGGATTGAAGGTGTCGTTCGAGGGTCTCGTGCCGTAGCACCCCGCTTCCGGATCGGTCTGTTGCAGGGAACCGACTGCGCACGTGATCGGACCTCGCACGTGGCCGACCGTACCGTGCGCTCGCAGCAAGAGCGCGGACGACCCGAACGGTCCAAATCCGCTCAATGGCGCAGTCTCCGACAGTGCAGCACTGCCGAGGTGCGGGTGAGCGTCACCGATCTGCACTGGCGGGATGTAGCTGGCCTCGAGCGCGAGGCCCAATGGGAGCGTGAGCAGCAGGCGCGGGCGAGCGAACGCGCTCGTCAATCGCGAATGTTGCTGCGAGCTGGCGGTGTAGCACTCGCTTGCATGCTCTATCGCCGGATCGGCGGTGGGAATGGGTGTCACCTCGGCCTGCAACTCCAGATGCCACGCGGCCTGGTGAGTCGGGGCGTCGAGGGTGGAAAACGAGAGTGGGACCGAGTAGAAAGCGAGCAGCTTGGCTTCGTTACTGTTGGGTCCAGGACGACATTGGGCTCGCGCGGCGGGGATGGCGACACCGGCCAACGCGACGATTACTCCGAGAGAATTTCGCACGCGGGCACTTTACTTCTGGAGTGCGCCGGAGTGAACTCCTGGGCGGTGGAGGGCAATCCGCGCGGGGTGAACGTGCGCTGCGGTCGGGTGAAAGCTCGGCGATCTGAACAGGTGTGAGTACTGGCCGGTCAGGAACATACCGACGGGCTCAAGGCGTTGAGCCTGCGAACCCTAGCCCCATCGACCCCACGTGGCCTCCCAAGCACTTCCAGCCCCCGCCGTGATCGACGCCGACGAAGGCGTTCCGTACCGCTGGCTCATCCTCCTCGGCCTCATCACCGCCGCCGTGATGGAGGTGCTCGATACCACGATCATCAACGTCTCACTGCCCCAAATGGCGGGAAACCTCGGCGCGACGACCGAGGAGATCGCATGGGTGAGCACCTCCTACATTCTCGCCAACGTCGTCGTGCTGCCGATGACCGCATTCTTCACCGTGCGATTCGGCCGGCGCAACTATCTGACGTTCTCGATTCTGCTGTTCATCGTCGCGTCCTTCCTCTGCGGCACCTCGCACAGTCTGAGCGAGCTCGTGGTGTGGCGCCTCCTGCAAGGGGCGGGTGGTGCGGCGCTGCTCTCCACCGCCCAGGCGACGCTTCGGCAGATCTTCCCGCGCGAGCAGCAGGGGATGGTGCAGGCGATCTTTTTGCTCGGCATCATCGTGGCCCCGACGCTGGGACCCACGCTCGGTGGGTGGATCACCGACAACTACACGTGGAACTGGTGCTTCTTCATCAACATCCCGATCGGCATCACGTCCACGTTTCTCGTGACGACCTTCCTCCACGATCCGCCTGGCGCGCGACGGGTCGACCCCGTGGATTGGCTGGGCATCGCCCTGCTGATCGTCGGCATCGGCTCGCTGCAGTACGTGCTCGAGGAGGGAAATCGCAGCGACTGGTTCAACGATCCGTTCATCGTGCGTCTCTCGATCGTATCGGCTGCCTGTCTCATCACGATGGTGTGGTGGGAGCTCTCGTCACGAAACGAGCACCCCGTCATCAACTTCCGCGTCCTGCACAACCGCGATCTGTCCGCGTCGATCTTTCTGTTCGTCGTGCTCGGATTCGGTCTCTACGGCGGAACGTTCCTCTTCCCGCTGTTCACGCAGGGAATTCTCGGATTCACGCCCACCGAAACGGGGCTGACGATGCTTCCCGGAGGCCTGGCCACCGCCGTGATGGCCGTGGTGTGCGGGCGGCTCCTGACCGGCAAGAAGCCGCTCGTGGACGCGCGCATTCTCATCATTCTGGGTGTCGTCGGTTTCAGCATCGCGATGTGGATTCTCGGGCATCTCACGTCGGCCGCCGGTGAAGGCGACGCACAGATAGCTCTCATCGTTCGCGGCGCCGCCATG
>DATGDQ010000003.1:0-4120 GCA_035310785.1 Gemmatimonadaceae bacterium
CTTCGGCGAAGAGCACCTCTCCGGCGCGAACGGCGCGCTGACGTCCGCGCCTGGCGAGCGATTCGAGCTGGGACTCTCCGAGGATGGGAAAGGCGATTTCCTGTTCGCTGGGCATGCGCGAGTAGTCTGGAGATGGATCGAGCAGGACGTATGGTGCGGCGTCGCGCGCGGGCGGCGCCGCGCCGATGTCGAATCTTAAACCGGCGGCCGCTCCTCCACCCATGCAGCGCGAGCAGTGTCGCTCTCGTTCGGCACGGGAGCCCGACTCAAGATGAGACTGGCAGCGTCGCCGCTACGCGTGACAGGGGCGGCCCGCCGCCACAGTGTCCCCCGTGCTGTGCGCCACCGATTGCGTCACCTGATCGACCATCCACGCGGCGCCGCGAGCGGACATGTGCGCCGTGAGTGTCGTATCTCTTCCAATTCCCTTCAGCTCCACCACTCTCGTGCCGACCGCCTTCTGCGCGCTCGTCGATACCACCTGCGCCTCCCACTCGGCGACCCACGGGCCGATGCGATTCAATCGGCTCACGACCACGTAGTCCGCGTGATGGGCGACGCCCCACTTCGCCACCTCATCCGCGTGCTCCCAGAGATACGACGCGCCCGGATGCTCCGCCGTGATCGAATTGGTCGAGTCCACGGACGCAGCATAGCCGCAACTCGCGAGACGAGCGCGAGCCTCGTTCGTGAGCAGCACGATGGCGGCGGAATCGGTGCGCGTGTCCGGAAGCGCCGACATGTTGTTCAACAATACGGGCGCGACGATGATCGTCGGACGCTGAACCGTGCCTCCGGCGAAGAACAGAGCGGGAAGAACGACGGCTGCGAGCGTAAACAGGCGCGAATTCAGCATGCGACATCTCGGATGGATGTTCCCCGCACCTTCGCCCGACGGGGTTCAAATTGCAAGCTGGCAACGGCGCGAGCGGCTCAAGGGTGGACCGATCCTTCGCGCACGATTAGATGCCTGATGGCACCCGGCAAGCGCCGCTACGAGCGCCTCGTCTCCGCGCTCGCCATGTGTGTGGGGATCGAAGCGCTGATCGTACTCCGCGATCTGCGGGGGCTCGACGAGGGCGACGCGCAGGAGGTGTCACGCTGGGCGGCACGCACGCTGTTGCGCGAGTCGCTCGAGGAAGTGGAATCGGCGCGCAAGCGAAAGAAGTAGCGGCCGCTAGCCAGCCCCGAGCCCCAGACGCTCGGCCACGACCTCCCGATACCCCCGGCTCACCTTGAGCTTCGCGCCGCCGGGCATCACCAGGATGTACTCGCCGTGCAGATACGGCTCGACCCTCACGACACGATTGAGATTCACGATGGTGGACCGATGCACGCGCGCGAAGCGCGATGCGTCGAGCGACGCCAGCATCTCGTTCATCGACTTGCGAATGACGTGGCTCGCGGTGCCGACGTGCGCCACCACGGTGTCACCCGCCGCGGCGATGTAGTCGATGTCCTTCGCGGCGAGAAAGTGCGTCGCACCGTCGACGGTCACGGGGATGCGCTCGAGTCCCTTCCCCGCTCGCGGCGGCGTCGCACCCGCACGGGTCGTCGCAACCGGGCCGAGCTCGCGGCTCAGGCTCCGTATGCGCTCGACGAACTCGCCGTTGCGCGCGCTGGCGAGCTGCGCGCGCGCGCGCGCGAGCGACTCGCGCAGCCGCTCCTGCTCGACGGGTTTGAGTAGATAGTCCAGCGCCCGCGCGTCGAAGGCGTGCACGGCGTGCTGGTCGTACGCCGTCACGAAGATCACGACAGGCAACGATCCCTCGCGGGCTCGTTCCAGCATCGCGAACCCATTCGTGCCGGGCATCTCGATGTCCAGAAAGAGCACATCGGGGCTGTCGCTGGCCATCGCCCTGAGCGCCGCGTCGGCATCGCCGAACTCTCCGATCACGAGCACGTCGGGCTCGCGCCGCAGCCGGAGTCGAAGGCCCTCGCGCGCGTGGGCCTCGTCGTCGACGATCATCACGCGCAACGGATCGCGCCCTGTGGTCATGCATCCGCCCCAGGCTGACGCGCGATGAGCGGAACGTCGATGGTCACCGACGTGCCCGTGGTGGTGGTCTCGAGCGTCACGCTCGCATCCGCGCCGTAGAAGTATCGCAGCCGCTCGCGCACGTATCGCAGACCGAACCCTTCGCCGCGCTCCTCCTCGCTGTGGCGCTCTTCGCCGCCTCGCTCCGCGCCGTCGTCCTGCGCGCCGTCGTCCTGCGCGCCGAACTGCGCCGCACTCCTCGCTCCCGCCGGATCGCACACGCGCAGCAGCAACCGTCGGTTGCGCACCGTCGCCCCGATGCCGATCCGCGTCGCGCCCGCCGCCGGGGAGAGCCCGTGCCGAATGGCGTTCTCGACCAGCGGCTGCACGATCAGCGACGGAACGCGCACCTCTCGCGCGTCGTCATCGATCCGGACATCGAGACAGAGCGCATCGCCGAATCGAAGCCGCTCGATCGCGAAGTATTGTGTCACATCGGCGATCTCCTCGCGCACGCTCACCAGGGCGTCCACTCGGTGCGCGAGCGCCGAGCGCAGGTAGCGCGAGATGCGACCGATCGCGATGTCGGCGCCGGCATTGTCGCCCCTGAGCACGAGCGTCGACACCGTGTTGAGCGCGTTGAACAGAAAGTGCGGCTGCAGCTGCCCGCGCAGCACTTCGAGGTCCGCAGCGGCTGCGCGTGCCTCGAGCGCAGCCGATGCGACTTCGCGCGCGTGTGCCCGCTGTCGCGCGTCGAACAGGAGATAGACCGCCACCAGCACCGCGATCGTGGCGATGTCGCCACCCGCATGCCGCATCGCGTACTCGCCCAGCTCCGCGGCACGGAACGACGTCTGATCGTCGATGCCCGTGAGATGCACCGCGGCCAGATACAGCACGCCGTGCACGAAGAGGATCGCTGGAGTGGCGAGCGCGATGATCCCCCAGCGATGCGCCGTGCTCGAGCTAGGGCTCACGGCACGGCGAAGCATGAGGAGCACGAGTGGCGTCACCGCCGCCCATGCCCAGTAGAACAGAAGCACGTGCCCCGCGATGTCGGCGAGCGACGCCCCCCCGCTCTTCGCCTCCTCTCCGAGGAAGAAGTGCGCCGAGGAGAGAATCCCGAACACGGTCCATCCGTAGAGCACGATCGCCGCGACCAGCGATCGGCGCATCCATCGATTCTCCGGCAACCAGCTCGCGTCCATGCATCCAAACATTGGCATCGCCACGCGCGCGCGCCACTCCACACCGGTGAGTTGAGCGCGCCAGCCGCCGTGTCGGCCCGAGGGCCCGCCGAGTCGGCGCACCGCGGGGCCATCTCGCCGGCACGTGGCGCAGTTGAGCGAAAACCCGATGCGCCTATGAGCCCTCCGCGCAATCGTACGCGACCGCACTCCCACTCGCTTCCGTCAGCATGCTCATGTTTCGAAGAGCTCGAACCCTCATCGCCTACGCGGTGAGCGCCGCAGCCGCGGTCGCACTCGCAGAATCCTCGGCCGCCCAGTCCGTGCCCGCAGCGTCCTCAGCTCAGGCGAGGCCACGGCTCGCTGCTGCCCGCCGCACGCATCCCATTCACCTCGACGGCGTGCTCGACGAGCCCGATTGGGCCCGCGCAGGCGTCGCCACGAGCTTCACGCAGCGCTTTCCGGATCCGGGGAAGCCCGCGACGTACCAGACCGAGGTCCGTATTCTCTACGACAACGACGCGATCTACGTGGGCGCGCGCATGTTCGATCCGCATCCGGACTCGATCGTGGCGCCCATTGCGCGCCGCGATCCGCAGGACATCTACTCGGACTGGTTCGACGTCATCTTCGATGGATACCACGATCGACGCACCGGTTTTCGCTTCGGCGTCAACCCCGCCGGCACGAAGCTCGACGTGTACCACTTCAACGATGGCGACGACGACGATGCGTGGGACGCTCGCTGGGACGTCGCGACCCGCATCGACTCGCTGGGTTGGACGGCCGAGTACCGAATCCCGCTCTCGCAGCTGCGCTTTCACGGCTCCGCGCTCGCGCAGACGTGGGGGCTCAATTTCTATCGCGATGTCGCCCGCCGCGACGAATGGACCTTCTGGTCGCCGTATCCACCGACGGCGCCCGGATTTGTGTCCAACTTTGGCGACCTCGTTGG
>DATGDQ010000004.1:0-10035 GCA_035310785.1 Gemmatimonadaceae bacterium
GGTACGTACACGCCGCTCCAGACCGCGCGCTTCACCGCCGATCACGCGCTGAAACTGCTCGAGGGGTGGACAGACGATCAGGTGCCGCACCGGAACAACCTGATCGCGCACGCAGCGGCGTACGGCGGCTACAACAGAATCCTGATCGGTGAGGCATTCTGCACCGCCGCGTTCGACCTGGGGCCGCAGCTCACGTCGAACGACATCTTCAATCTGGCGATCTCGAAATTCGACACGGCCGTCACCGCGGCTCAGGCGGATCCGACGAACCCGATCGGAGACGGCGACATTCTGAACCTGGCCCTGCTCGGGCGTGCTCGAGCCGAGCTCGACGTGGGGAATACGGCAGCGGCAGCAACGGACGCGGCGCTCATCCCACCGGGGTTCCAGTACCTCGCGACGTACGATGCCGCTACCGACTACCGCAGCAACCGCATCTTCTCCGAGAACAACGCGCACCTGGTCACGGTCGCGCCGCAGTATCGCAACCTCAATGATCCCCGCGTTCCGGTCACCGATGCGGGACGGCTGGCGTCGGACGAGCAGACTCCGCTCTTCCTGCAGGGCAAGTACGCGGACGCATCGGCTCCGATCACGGTCGGGAGCTACACCGAAGCCCAGCTGATCCTGGCTGAGGCGACGGGTGGGCCGGGCGCGATCACGATCCTGAACTCGTTGCGCAGCGCGGCGAGTTTGCCGGCGCTCGCGGCCTCCTCCGATCCGGCGGTCATCAAGGCCGACATCGCCCAGGAGCGTGCCCGGTGGCTGTGGCTCGAAGGACAGCATCTCTATGACGTACGCCGCCTGCAGCTGCCACTCGTACCCGCCGCAGGGCTGCCGTACTCGATCACGTACAGCAAGGGCGGCAACTACGGAACGGAAACGTGCATGCCGATTCCGTCCGTCGAGACGAACAACAATCCAAATGCGAGAAACCCGCCCTCCCCTTGATGCCCTGGGCGGTACGAACGAGAAACGGGGAGGCGCCGGTTGCGCCTCCCCGTTTCACATCCACGCCGTGCTGACTGCGATCACATGTTCTCGATCATCGCCTTCGCGAACTCGCTCGTCTTGAGCAATGTCGCGCCCTTCATCTGACGCTCGAAATCATAGGTCACGCGCTTCTGTCCGATCGTCTTTTCGAGCGACGAGAGAATGCGGTCCGCCACTTCGTGCCAGCCGAGATGCCGGAACATCATCTCGCCGCTCAGAATGACCGAACCGGGATTCACCTTGTCCTGTCCCGCGTACTTCGGCGCGGTGCCGTGCGTCGCCTCGAATACGGCATGCCCGGTCATGTAGTTGATGTTCGCGCCCGGGGCGATGCCGATTCCACCCACCTGGGCCGCGAGCGCATCCGAGATGTAGTCGCCGTTCAGATTCATCGTCGCGATCACGCTGTACTCGCGCGGGCGCGTGAGGATTTGCTGCAGGAACGCATCGGCAATGACGTCCTTGATCACCACGCCGCCGGGAAGCTTGAGCCAGGGGCCACCATCGAGCTCGGTCGCGCCATATTCCGACTTCGCCAGCTCGTAGCCCCAGTCCCGGAAGCCACCCTCGGTGTACTTCATGATGTTGCCCTTGTGCACGAGCGTCACGCTCGGGAGCGAGTGCGTGATCGCATAGTCGATCGCCGCGCGGATCAGTCGCTTGCTTCCCTCCTCGGACACCGGCTTGATGCCGATCGCGCTCGATTCCGGGAAGCGGATCGTTTGCACGCCCATCTCCCCACGCAAGAAATCGATGACCTGCTTCGCCTCGGCCGACTTCGCCCTCCATTCGATTCCCGCGTAGATGTCTTCCGTATTCTCGCGGAAGATGATCATGTTGACGTCCTCGGGCGCCTTCACGGGCGAGGGAACACCGGTGAACCAGCGCACGGGACGCACGCATGCGTACAGGTCGAGCTTCTGCCGGAGCGCGACGTTCAGCGACCGAAAGCCGCCGCCAACCGGCGTCGTGAGCGGCCCCTTGATCGAGACGAGGTGATGATCGAGCGCCGCCAGCGTATCATCAGGCAGCCAGTTGTTGACCGTATTCTTCGCCTTCTCTCCGGCGAGCACTTCGAACCACTCGACCTTTCGCGTGTTCCCGTAGGCGGCTTTCACCGCTCCATCGAACACCATTCGCGAGGCATGCCAGATGTCGGGTCCGGTCCCGTCGCCTTCAATGAACGGAATGATCGGCTGGGCGGGGACTTGCAGCACCCCGTCCCGCATCGTGATCGTTTCACCCTGGGTGGGCGGCTTCAATGTCTTGTATTCGGGTGCGGTGGACGTCGTCATGAGATTCCAGCTCCTGCGTCAATGAGTGCCAATGCGCGAAATGTGCTGATGGAGCACGTGAACGGCAACGAGCCGACCGCGCGCGCGGCGTTGGCGATCTCGGACGCGTTCGACTCGTTTCGCGCGCGTTTCGCCGAGATCACGCGCGGCGTGCGCGACCGCTTCGAGCGCCGCGACTGGCTGGGGACGCAGGACGACGCGGCCGCGCGCCTGGCGCTCTATCGGACGCACGTCCAGCAGGCGCTCGAGGACGTTCGGAGGGAGCTCGGCCCGCTTGCCATGGACGTCGCGACCTGGGAAGAGGTGAAGTGGCTGCACGCCGCGCTCATCGTCGATCGCGATGATTGCGAGATCGCGGAGACGTTCTTCAGCTCCGTCACCCGGCGCGTGTTCACGACCGTGGGTGTGAATACGCACGTCGAGTACGTGCTTCCCGAGGCCAGTCCCGAACCTCGCGGAGACGAGCAGCCGATCACGAGCTGCTACGCGCTGAACGAGGGAGCGGCACCGGCGCTCGACAGACTGCTGGCGGCCCTCGCGTGGAGCGTTCCCTACGCGCGCCTCGAGCTCGATGTCGAGCTCGCGTCCGAGCGGGTCGAGCTCGCCATGCGCGCCGCGGAGATCCCGCTCGCCGCGAGCGAGCTCGAGGTGCTCGTGCCGATCTTCTTCCGCAACAAGGGAGCGTACGTCATCGCGCGCATCAGACATGGTGACGCATGGATGCCCGTGGTGCTCCCGCTGCTGCATGGGCCCGACGGCATCGTCGTCGACGCGGTGCTCACTACGTCAGACGAGGTCAGCATCGTCTTCGGATTCAGCTGGTCGTATTTCTTCGTCGAAACGGAGCGGCCGCGCGCGGTCGTGGAGTTTCTCGCGTCGATCATGCCGCTCAAGCGCATCGACGAGCTGTACAATGCCATCGGCTTCAACAAGCACGGCAAGACGGAGCTCTACCGCAGCCTCGTCGAGCACATGGCGCGACCGGAGGCGCGATTCGAGTTCGCGGAGGGCGACGAGGGGCTCGTCATGAGCGTCTTCACGCTTCCCTCGCTCAATGTCGTGTTCAAGATCATCAAGGATCGGTTCGGGCATCCCAAGCGTATCACGCGCACCGGTGTGCTCGGGAAGTATCATCTCGTGTTCGTACGCGATCGCGTGGGGAGGCTCGCGGATGCGCAGGAGTTCGAGCACCTCGCGTTCCCGCGGCGCCTGTTCCCCGATGCGCTGCTCGAGCACCTGCGCACCGTCGCGCCATCGATCGTGCGGGTGGAACACGAGCACGTGATCATCGCGCATCTCTACACCGAGCGGCGAGTGACGCCGCTCAACGTCTTCCTCCGCGACGCGACGCCCGAGGCCGCAGCCGATGCGATCCTCGACTACGGCGCCGCGATCAAGGATCTCGCCGCCGCGAACATCTTCACGGGCGACATGCTGCTCAAGAATTTCGGCGTCAGCCGCCACGGGCGCGTCATCTTCTACGACTACGACGAGCTCTGCCTGCTCACCGAGTGCAACATTCGCTCGCTTCCGCAGCCGCGCACGGATGAGGAGGAGATGGCTGCAGAGCCATGGTACTACGTGGGCGAGCTGGACGTCTTCCCGGAGGAGTTTGCCGCCTTCCTCGTGCCCTCGGGACCGCTTCGCGACGTCTTTCTCGGCGCGCACGCCGATCTGCTCACCGTCGAGTATTGGCGCGGCATGCAACAGCGACAGCGCGAGGGCGAGGTGGTGGACGTATTCCCATATCGCGCCGCGCGCCGTCTGGTGCCAACGTAATGGCGACCACGGAGCGGTTCGATGCGGTGATCGTCGGACTCGGTGCCATGGGAAGCGCCGCGCTCTATCATCTCGCGTTGCGCGGCGTGAAGGTGCTTGGCGTCGACAAGTTCGCGACGCCGCACATCCACGGCTCCACGCACGGGCGCACGCGCATCATCCGCGAGGCGTACTACGAGCATCCGTGCTACGTGCCGATCGTGCAGCGCGCCTACGAGCTGTGGGCGCAGCTCGAGCGAGACATCGGCGAGCGGCTCTTCGTGCAGACGGGTGGCCTGATGATCGGACCACCCTCGGGCGAGATCTTCGCCGGCGCGTTGCGGAGCGCGACGGAGCACGGGCTCGCGCACACGATTCTCGAGCCACAAGAGGTGCATGGACGCTTTCCGGGCTTTCGCGTGCCGGAGGGATCGATGGCGCTCCACGAGCCGCGTGCGGGACTGCTCTTTCCCGAGAAGTGCGTCGAGGCGCATCTCGCGCTCGCCCGAGGCGCGGGCGCCGCCGTGCGCAGCGGTGTCACCGTCACGGCGTGGGATGCGGATGACGACGTGCGCATCCGGACCGATGCCGGCGAGCTCCGCGCCCGCACGCTGATCATAACCGCGGGTCCGTGGCTTCCGGCCCTCGTATCCGATCTCGAGCTTCCCCTCGAGGTCGAGCGCCAGCTCTTCCATTGGTTCGAGCCCTCATCGCATCCGGAGTGGTACGACGCCTCGCATTCACCGATCTCGCTCATCGAGTATGCGCGCGACCGCTTCTTCGCGACCTTTCCCGATGTGGGCCACGGGGTGAAGGCCGGCGTGCATCACGAAGGCGAGATGATCGACATCGATGCGCCGCGCGCGCCGGCATCCGAGGCCGAGGGCGCCGAGATGCAGGCGCTGCTCGCACGCTACCTGCCGCAGGCGGCCGGCCGCATTCTCGATCGCGCGACCTGCGTCTACACGAACACGCCCGATCACGATTTCATCCTCGATCGGCACCCCGCGCATCCGAACGTGATCATCGCCAGCCCGTGCTCCGGGCACGGATTCAAGTTCTCGAGCGCAATCGGGGAGATCGTCGCCGATCTCGTGACCTCGCGCGAAACGAGCTTCGATCTGAGTCCGTTCGCCCTGTCGCGATTCCAGGCCCCCGCGAAGTGATCGACGGCTCAGTGCGTGCCGGGCAGCGCAACCGGGTGAAGGAGCGCATCCACCGCAGTTCTGGTCTTCGCATCGCGAAGTGACCCTGCGACCGCGCGGAGCGGCGGATCGCGAAGATCCGCCGGGAGTCGTCGCACCGCGCGGAGCGTCCAGTCGCGCACGTACGGCCGCGTGTCGTCGAGCGATCGCATGAGCGCGGAGAGTGCCGCGCCGCTGCCGCGCGCGGACAGCACGGCGAGCGTGTTGGCTGCGTGCGACGTCACGCCGCGGAGCGAGTCGACGCTCGCGGTGTAGGCTGTATCGCCCGTTCGCGCGACCGCATCGAGGGCGGCATTGCGAACGACATCTCGATACGACTCCGCACCCAGTCCGCGCGCGACCCACGAGGCGCGATTCGCGACGTCGAGATGTATCAGCTCGGTGACGGCGGCCGCCTGAACCGCGTAGCTGGAATCGCTCAGCGACTGTCGCACGCGCTCCAGCACGTCGCGACCGCCAACACGGCCGAGCGACACGACGGCCGCTTCGCGCACCTGGGCGGAGGTGTCGTGCCGGGCGAGTTCCAGCGCAGCGCCCACCCGGGAAGCTGGAAACTGTGCGAGCGCGATCGTAGCCTGCATGCGAGTGAGAAAATAATCCGCGCTCGTCGCGGCGTCGGAAAGCGCGCGCACTGCCGCGGTGTCTGCGGGCCGCCGGGCCAGCTCGCTGATCACCCACCACCGATCCCAGAGATCCGGATCGTGCGCCAGCTGGGTGACGAGCCACGCCGTCGGCTGCGGAAAGTCCAGCGCCTTCACTACCGTGTTCCCGGCGTCGAATACCACCATGGTCGGCGCGCCCGGAAGCGAGTCGATCACTATGGTCTGCTCTCGCGCATCGAGTGGCGCGTGGTGCTCCACGTCTCCGCGCGCCGTTCCCACCAGAACCGTCACCGGCGCGTGGTAGACACCCGGCATCGCCGGCCACGCGGAATCGGCGCTCGCGCTGTCTGCCTGCACCTGACGGACGTCCAGCGACAACGCGCGACTGAGCGAGTCGTACGTGGCATGCACCGAGAAGCGCGGGTAGCCGGGGCGGTACATCCACTCGCTCCAGAACTGCGCGAGATTCTCGCCCGTGGCGTCGAGAATGGCGCGACGGAAGTCCTCGGAGGTCGCACTGCCGAAATGGTGGCGCGTGAGAAAGAGATGCATCGACGCCCAGAATCGCTCGTCGCCGAGTCGCCGGCGGAGCATCCGTAGCACGAGCGCGCCCTTCGGGTAGATGTTGTTCGAGCCCTGCGACACGAGCGGCATCGAGTGTTCGGCATCGATCGCAGTGAACTGCCGGTACTCGTCGAGATAGAAGTCGTCGCTGGCATGCCGTCCGAGCTTCTCTTCCCAGTACGCGCCGTTCATGAACTCGGCGAATCCCTCGTTGAGCCAGAGATGCGACCAGCTCTCGGTCGTCTCGTCGTCCCCAAACCACTGATGCGCGAGCTCGTGCGGAATGAGGAGCCAGTGGTACCACGGCCGGTCGGCGTACGCGCGCGCGTCCGGCAGCCAGTCCACGAGCTCGGTCGCGCTCACCATCTCCTCGCCGCCGAAGAAATCCGCGACGGTCACCTGCGCGTATTTCGCCCACGGGTAGCGAACGCCCGTGAGCCTGGTATACGTCTCCATTATGTCGGGCGTGTAGCCGAACAGCGGTCGCGCGAGCGCGCTGTCCTCGCGATAGACATAGTAGTCCACCGGAATGCCGCGCCACCGATCGCGGATGCGCGCGTAGGGCCCGATGGTCATCGAGATCAGATACGTGGAGGCGGGGAACGCCTCGAGCCAGTGCGTCGTGCGCGTACCGTCCCGATTCCGCACGTCGCTCACGAGCCTGCCATTGGAGACGACGGTCATCGCCGCGGGCACGGTCGCGATCAGCTCCCAGCTCTCCTTGTCGTTCGGATAGTCGTAGGTCGGGAACCACGCGCTGTTGCCCGTCGTCTCGCCCATGCTCCAGAGCTGCTGCGGCCTGTGTGGGCGGCCGTCGGCGTAGATGAAGGTGAGTCCGTGCCCATTGTCGATCTGCGCGTGATAGTCGAGCGAGAAGCGCGTGGTGTCGCCGAAGCGAAGTGGCTTGGCGAGGTGGACGACGAGGGTGTCGCCCGTGTGCGTCGTTCGCAGCGTTCGACCCGCAGCGTCGGTCGCGCGGCGCACCGTGATTCCTGCTGCGGCGTCGAGGATGACGGAGTCGAGCGCCGCGTGCCTGGCCGCGAGGGTCGTCACCACCTGCCCGTCGAGCGAGGTGGAGTCCCAGCGCACGTCGCGAATCTCGATGCGCTGGTGTACCAGATCGTAGTCGTGCGACCGGGATTCGATGCTGCCGGGCACCCATGTTGCGGGTACCTGCGCATGCACCGCCCCCGCCGGGTAGACGAGCAGGAGCGTGAGCAGCGAGGTGCGTGCAGCAATGCGCATCGAGACGGGGCAACAGGGAGACGGGCGAGCGAGCAGGCACTTGCAATCTTCGCTCGTGCTCCACGCCGCGCAATCGCAGCCATCCCGTTCCCACGATTCTTTCGTAGCTTTCCACCTGCGCACTCGGCGCATCCATTCGCAAACGATGATGCATTCGCCCGGCGGCCAGCGCGCCTCCGGAACAGGTGAGTCAGCATGAGCAACACGACCTCCGCGCCCGCTCCGGTCACGACGCCCACGACGCTGCACGTGTCCGCGCCGGACTCCGATCTCGGCGTCGACCTTCCCGTGAGCGAGGGCGCGATTCGCGCCACCGATCTGAGGAAGATCCCGACCGAGGACGGCGGGTTGATGAGCTACGATCCCGCGTTCCTGAACACTGCATCGTGCAAGAGCGCGATCACCTACATCGATGGCGACGCGGGGATTCTCCGGTATCGCGGGTATCCGATCGAGCAGCTGGCCGGCAAGGCGTCGTTCCTCGAGGTCGCCTGGCTGCTGCGCCACGGCGAGCTGCCCACGCAGAGCGAGTACGACTCCTGGGTGCACGACATCACGTTCCACACGTACGTGCACGAAAATGTGAAGACGTTCCTGCAGGGATTTCGCTACGACGCGCATCCGATGTCGATGCTCTGCAGCACCGTGGCGGCGCTCTCGAGCTTCTATCCGAGCGCGAAGAACATCCACGATCCGGGCGAGCGGAATCTCGCGATCATCCGGCTGATCGCGAAGCTTCCGACGCTCGCCGCGTTCGCCTATCGCCACATCAAGGGACTGCCGTTTGTCTATCCCGACAACGACCTGTCCTACGTCGACAACTTCCTGAGCATGGTCGCGCGCATGAGCGAGCCGCAGTACGAGGCGCGTCCCGTGTTCACGCGAGCCACGGAGATCCTGTTCATCCTGCATGCGGATCACGAGCAGAACTGCTCGACCAACGCCGTCCGTGCCGTCGGCTCCTCGCATGTCGATCCATTCTCGGCGATCGCGGCCGGAATCGCGGCGCTCTACGGCCCGCTGCACGGTGGGGCGAACGAGGCCGTGCTCCGGATGATCCAGGAGATCGGACACGTGAAGAACGTGCCGGCGTTCATCGACGAGGTGAAGTCGGGGAAGGGGAGTCGGCTCATGGGCTTCGGCCACCGGGTGTACAAGAGCTACGATCCGCGCGCGCGCATCGTGAAGGCGCTCGCCGATGAGGTGTTCGCCGAAGTGGGGGTGGACAAGGATCTGGAGATTGCGCTCGAGCTCGAGCGGATCGCGCTGTCGGACGACTATTTCGTCTCGCGGAAGCTCTACCCGAACGTCGATTTCTACACGGGGCTGATCTACCGGTCGATGAAGTTCCCGATGGACTTCTTCACCGTGCTCTTCGCGATCGCCCGCACGGCGGGCTGGCTCGCGCAGTGGGAGGAGATGCTGCTGGACAAGGAGCAGAAGATCGCTCGTCCGCGTCAGATCTACGTGGGTCCGGGAGAGCGGGACTACAAGAGCACGCTCAGGTACTGAGCTGCGGGTGTGAGGGAATAGATCGACAGCTGCACGCCGTCGTCCTTCAGCCCGTGCAGGTCACCGTCGCCGGCGGGATGTTGTCGCACTCGATCGACTCCGCCATGCCGCGCGCGATCGGACCGCACGCCGTGCTCTGGGCGGACTTCGCCGCCTCCTTCTGCGTCTCGGCCGACGCGCGCGCGCAGTTCTGCGCGCCCTTGTAGGCGACACACACGTTGCACGACGCCTTCTGCGCGGCCAGCGTGGACCACAGCAGAATGGCGGCGAGCACGACGACGGCGAACAGGGTCAGTCGGGTAGCGGGCTTCATCGATCTCTCCAGGGTGGCGCGATGTGACCGCATAGCATACTCGAAAGCGCGTGCGCTGTCATCTCGCGCTGAAGGTGCACAGCGTCAGCGAACACTGTCAGCGCACGCGCGGCTCCGTTAAGCTTTCGGGATGTCTTTCTCAGCACTCGGTCTCGACGCTGCCCTCGTGCGCAGCGTCAAAGAGCTCGGCTTCACGCGCCCAACACCGATCCAGCACGACGCAATTCCCCCCGCACTCGACGGCCGCGACGTGCTCGCGTGCGCGATGACGGGAAGCGGCAAGACCGCCGCCTTTCTGCTCCCCATCATGCAGCGCATCATGATGAAGACGCATGGCAAGTCGCGCGGCGGCACGCGTGCGCTCGTGCTCACCCCCACGCGCGAGCTGGCCGCGCAAATCGAGCAGCACCTGCGCGAGCTCGCGACCCACACGCCCATCGAGGGCGCCGCCATCTTCGGCGGCGTGGGCATGGGTCCGCAGGAGCACGCCTTCCGCAGCGGCGTCGACATTCTCATCGCAACGCCGGGGCGCCTCCTCGATCACTTCC
>DATGDQ010000005.1:0-6488 GCA_035310785.1 Gemmatimonadaceae bacterium
GTCCTGTCTTCACCTGGGATCTACGTCCAACCTAAAACAAAATCAGAGTCAAAGAATACTCGCCTTACCGATGCGTCCCGCGACCAGGGAGCGCCGATCCGGAAATCGTAGAACGACACGAATCGGACCAATGCGGACGAATCGAACCGATTCACGAACGATCTACTCTGAGCCGTCGCTGGATGAGCCAACGCAAACGATCGAGTCAATTTTTCTGAATTCGCTCTCCGCCCGTGAACGGTGCAACGAGCCTCACCCGAATCTTTCTTTTCGTCATCCGCACGCCTAATTCCGACTTGTACTGATTCGATTCGTCGCAATTGGTTTGATTCGTGCTCGGCCTTTGGCAGCCGATTCGGCACAATGAGAGGAGGTGCTCATAGCAATCCCGCCTCTGCAAAGCTCACATAGCGCCCTCGTCCCACGATCAGATGGTCGTGCACCGGAATATCCAGAAGCCGGCCCGCCGCCACGAGCTGGTCTGTCACCACTCGGTCGTCCGCCGACGGCGTGGGATCGCCGCTCGGGTGATTGTGGACCAGGATGATCGCAGCCGCCCGCTCCGCGATCGCTTCGCGAAAGACTTCGCGCGGATGCACGAGCGAGGAATTCAGAATTCCTCTCGTGACCGCGATGTCGCGTTCGAGTCGATGCTGCGAGTCGAGGACCGCAACGTGAAATTCCTCGACCGGCAGATCCTGCAGCCGCGATGCGAACGCGGCATAGACTTCACGTGGTGATCGCATTGGTGCGCCTTCGTCGCGCCCCTCGGCCGCCATCCGACGACCCAGCTCGAGAGCTGCATGCACGGTGGCGGCGCGGGCCGAACCCACTCCCCGCATCAGTGTGAGCGACGCGACCGGCTGCGCGGCGATTCGGCGAAGCGACCCGCCCGCAGATTCGAGAATCGACTGTCCCACGGCGATCGCCGAGCGACCGGTGCCTCCGCTACCTACGATGATCGCGATCAGCTCGGCTGCACTCAGCGATGCCGCGCCATGATCGCGCAACCGCTCGCGCGGCCGCTCGGACCGCGGGAGCTCTCTAATACTTAACGCAATGGGTGCCACAGAGCCAGCAGACCGCGCCACGGGGGACGTCTCCTCGAATAGGGGGCCGGTCCAAAAAGGACCGCGCGCCCTAGATAGCGGGGCGCGCGTGAGGAGGGACATCGGTTCCATTCGACGCCGATGAAAGCGCCGCGACGAGGACAGATCGTCTAGACGGTCGCCCCGTGGCACTTCTTGAACTTCTTTCCCGAGCCGCACGGGCATGGATCATTGCGGCCGACGCTCGACCAATCGGTGTTGGCGGGCGGTCGCGCGGCCGGACCGTTGATGCCGCGTCCTCCGCCGATCACTCGGACATCCTTTCGCGCGACGACGTCGCGTTTCGGCGACTCGTCCGGCCCGATGTCGACATTGCCCTCCGGCTCCCCGGGTGCCACGGCCACGTCGGAGGTGCCCTCGCCGGAGGGCACGTCCTCGAGAATGCCGAGCGCGTTGTAGCGGCGCGTGGGGGCCCGGCTCGCGCCCCGCGCGCCCGCGCGTCCGTCGCCATCTCCGCCAGGCGCGCCGGACGGCGCCACGGGCTGCGTGAACTCGATCTGCACGCGAAGAAAGCGTTCCGTGAACGTGTGATAGAGATCCGACATCAGATCCACGAACATCGTGTACGCCTCGTGCTTGTACTCGACCAGCGGATCCTTCTGCCCCCAGGACCGGTAGTGGATCGCATTGCGAAGCTGGTCGAGATCGTACAGGTGATCCTTCCACTTCTCGTCCAGCACCATCAGCATGATGCGAGGGAGAAGCCAGTCGGCGTGAACCTCGAGCGACGTCATCTTCGCCGCGAACGCGGCCTTCGCGGCCGCGCGTGCCTTTTCCTTTGCCTCGGCGATCGTGCCCGGCTTCTCGGCTGCGCCCTCCTCGAGCTCCGGCACGAACAGCAGATAGTGCATCAGGAGATCCTGGCGAAGCACGCCGAAATCCCACTCGCTCTCGGAGTCGTAGCCTTCGAGTGACTGTTCGACCCGTCGCTCGACGGCCCGCTCGACCATCTTCAGCGCTTCGCCCTTGAGCTCTTCCCCGCCCTCGAGCGCGAATGCTCGCAGCGAGTAGATCACCTCGCGCTGCTGATTCATCACATCGTCGTACTCGAGGAGCCGCTTGCGGGCCTGGAAGTTCTGCAGCTCCACTCTCTTCTGCGCCTGCTCGATGGAGCGCGTGATGAGCGGATGCGCGAGTACCTCGCCCTCCTGCGCACCGAGTCGGTCCATGAGCTTCGCGATGCGCTCGGAGCCAAAGAGGCGCATCAGGTCGTCCTCGAGCGAGAGGAAGAACTGTGTCGCACCCGGATCGCCCTGGCGCCCCGCGCGTCCGCGGAGCTGCCGGTCGATGCGTCGTGACTCGTGGCGCTCGGAGCCGATAATGTGGAGACCGCCGACTTCCGTCACCTCCACTTCCTTGCCGTCGGGATCCTTGATCTTCGACGCCTTGGACTCCGTGACGCCCGCGCCCAGCTTGATGTCGGTTCCGCGGCCCGCCATGTTCGTGGCGATCGTCACGGTGCCAGGCTGCCCCGCCTCCGCCACGATCTCGGCCTCGCGCTGGTGGTACTTCGCGTTGAGCACGTTGTGCTTGATGCCGGCCCGCTGGAACATGCGCGCGAGCGTCTCGGACACATCGACGTTCACCGTGCCCACGAGCACCGGATATCCGAGGTCGTGCAGCCGCTGCGTCTCCTCGAGAATCGCGTTGTACTTCTCGCGGCGCGTGCGATAGATCCAGTCCTGCCGGTCATCGCGGATCACGGGCTTGTTCGTTGGAATCACCGCGACATCGAGCTTGTAGATGTCGTGGAACTCCGTCTCTTCCGTCTCCGCCGTGCCCGTCATCCCGGAAAGCTTCTCGTACATGCGGAAGTAGTTCTGAATCGTGATCGTGGCCATGGTCTGGGTCTCGCCCTTCACCTGCACCCCTTCCTTGGCCTCGACCGCCTGATGCAAGCCCTCGGACCAGCGACGGCCGGGCATCGTGCGACCGGTGAACTCATCGACGATCAGCACCTGCCCATCCTGCACGACGTAGTTCACGTCCTTCTCGTACAGCGCGTGTGCGCGCAAGAGCTGATGGACGATGTTCAGTCGCTCACTGCGCTCCGCGTAGGCCCGCTCGATCGCAGCGCGCGCATCGAGCTTCTCCTGCGGCGCGAGCGCCGCGTCGTGATCGATCCGATGCACTTCCTCCGAGATGTCCGGAAGCAGAAACGCATCCGGGTCGCTCGGCGACATGAGATCTGCGCCGCGGTCCGTGAGGTGCACGGTGTGGCCGCGCTCATCGAGCACGAACAACAATCGCTCCTCGATGTCTCGGAACTGCTGCTTGGCCGCCGGCTGCTTGCGATCGGCGATGTGGTCGAGCTCCATTCGCTGTACGAGCTGCTTGACGCCGGGCTCCTGGAGCGCCTTGAGCAGGCGCTTGTTCTTGGGCGCGCCGAGCTGCGCCTGATAGAAGCGCAGCCCCGCCGTCTGAGTATCCCCGCTCGCCATGGCGGCTTCTCCTTCGGCAACCAGGCGGTTGGCATCGTCCGACTGCGCGCGCACGACGCGTGCGACGGTCGAGTTGTACTCGCGGTACTGCAGATCGCTCTCATCGCCGACGGGGCCCGAAATGATGAGCGGCGTGCGCGCCTCGTCGATGAGCACCGAGTCCACCTCGTCGACGATCGCGTACCAGTGCGGGCGCTGCACACGCTGCTCGAGTGCGACGACCATGTTGTCGCGCAGGTAGTCGAATCCGAACTCGTTGTTCGTCCCGTACGTGATGTCACAGAGATACGCGGCTTTGCGCTCGTCGGTGTTCGGCTCGGTGTCGTCGATGCAGCCGACGGTCAGCCCCAGATAGCTGTAGAGGTGACCCATCCACTGCGAATCGCGGCGCGCCAGGTAATTGTTCACCGTGACGAGATGCGCCCCGCGGCCCGCGAGCGCGTTCAGATACAGTGGAAGCGTCGCGACGAGCGTCTTGCCTTCGCCGGTCGCCATCTCCGCGATCCTGCCGAAGTGCAGCTCGATGCCGCCGATCAGCTGCACATCGTAGTGCACCATGTTCCACGGCGTCTCGTGACCGGCCACCATGGCCGTGGTGCCGAGAAGGCGGCGTGCACCCTCCCGCACCGTCGCGAAGGCCTCGGGAAGAATCTCATCGAGCGACTCGGCGATCGCTTCTCGCAGCTCCGCCTCCAACCCTCCCTTGCCGTCGGGACCGGTGATCTCACGATCGATGCGCTCGCGCTCGTCCGCGTCCGGAGCGGAATGCTTCTGCTCGCGGAGTGCCGCAATCTTGTCCTCGAGCGGCTTCGCGCGCTCCGCGATGATCGCGCGCAGCTTCACGGTCTGCGAGCGCAGCTCCTCCTCGGACACCGAGTGCAGCCGCTCGTATTCCTGGTTGATCGCATCGACGATCGGCTGCACACGCTTCATCTCTCGCGCGTGCCTGGTGCCGAACAGTGATGTGGCGATTTTCTTGAGCATCTGTTGCCTCTATCGGTACAAGCCGGCCGCGCTGATGAATGCGGCTACGGCATCGGTCACAAATCCATGAATCGAGCGTCCGGCCTTCACCCGCTCTCGAATCTCCGTGGACGAGAGCTCGATGCGCCGCGTCGTCAGCCGTGTCATCGGCAGAGTGGATTCGAGCGAGCTCTTCTTTGTCGGCATCGTGCGAATCAGAACGACGATAGTTGCCAGTTCAGCGATGCGTGCCGCATCTCGCCAGCTCGCGATCTGCGTGGCGAGGTCCTCTCCGATCAGCATGAAGAGCGAAACCCCGGGCATCGCCTTCGAGAGCGCGTCGAGCGTATCGACGGTGAAAGATAACCCGTCCCGATCGAGTTCGAGCCGACTCGCTTCGAAGCGGGGATCCGGCCCAAGGGTAAGTCGCAGCATCTCGAGCCGCTGATCGGGAGATGCCTGTACCGTCCGCGACTTGTACGGCGGGATCTTGGCCGGAACGAAGAGGACCTTGTCGAGTGCGAGCGCCTCGCACGCGTCGCTGGCAGCCAGCAGATGGCCCACGTGCGGAGGATCGAACGTTCCGCCGAGGACGCCGAGGCGCACGATCAGCTCAGCGTCGGGGAGGAGTGGTCGCCGGCGCAGGCGCGCCGTTCGAAGGCACCGGCGTCGGGGACGTCGGTGCGATGGGCGTGGGCGGATTCGGCACCGTCGCCGGTGAGGTAGCCGCGCCCGGCGTCGGCTTCACCGTGCTGTCCGCCACCATCGTCGGCTTGACACCTCGGCACACCTTCTCGACTTCCTTGTCCTTCGGGTAGTTCTTCTCGAGCGTACCGCACGTCTCGGCCACATCCTCCTTGTACTTGATGGCGCGATACGACTGCACGAGCTTGATTTGCGCCTTCCGTGCCGCATCGGTCTTGGGATACTGCTTCACGACATCGCGGAAATAGATGATTCCGGAATCGTACGCCTTGCGCTTGTAGTACGTGACGCCGTTGTTGTAGCCCTTGATGCCGAACCACTCATCCAGACGCTCGATCTGCTTCTGTGCGGAGTCGCGGAGCGGCGAATCGGGATAGGCCGCGAGGAAGCTCTGGAAAGTGGATCGAGCGGTCTCTCCGTACTGTGGATCGAGCGCAGGTCTCCGCCACAGCTTGCCGTAGGCGACGCCGGTCTCGTACGTCGAGCGATCCGCGAGCGTGTCCTCCGGAAAGTTCTCCGCGACGCGCGAATACGACTGCGCGGCGAGAATGTACTCGTGCTTGCCCATGTGGGCTTCGCCGAGATAGTAATACGCCTCGGGGAGCAGCGGATCGCGCGCGGGGAGATCGGTCGTGAGCTTCTCGAAGCCCGCGATCGCGTGATCCCATTTGTGCCTCTTCAGCTCCGAGAGCGACGCATCGTACAGCGCCTGATGCGACGGAAACTTCAGCGGCTGAAAACCATGATGGTGACAGCCGGCGACCAGGACTGCGGCCATGACGGCGCTGACACGCGAGCGTTTGAGAAAGGACATGAGCCGTGTGTTACCCCGAGAAGGACGACGGGTTCAGCCGCGCGCGGCCGTGATGGCTGACGCGGCACCGATGCCGCTCTCGCGGAACCAAGCCACGAACCGTGGAATGCCGTCGCCTACCTGCACCGACGGGGCGTATCCCAGGAGCTCGCGCGCCCGGGAGATATCTGCATGGGTGCGACGCACGTCCCCCGGCTGTGAGGGCAGCCGCTCGAGCTGCGCACGCATGCCGACGGCCTTTTCGATCAGCGTCACGAGCGTGGACAACGAGGTGGTGGCGGATTCGCCGAGATTGAAGATCTCGTGTCCCGGATTCGACGAGCGCGTGCGGTCTATGGCTCCAAGCACGCCCTGGACGACGTCCGTGATGTAGGTGTAGTCGCGCTCCGCCGTTCCGTCGCCGAAGAACGGGATGGGCTCGCCCGCGAGAATCTTGCGGGTGAACGACCGGATCGC
>DATGDQ010000006.1:0-8836 GCA_035310785.1 Gemmatimonadaceae bacterium
CTCGAGATGCCCTTGCTGGTGATGATGTCGAGCGCCGTGATACCCACGAGTGCCACCGTTGCCGCGTTGAGGCGCCCGCGATCGTTCTCGTCCTTGGTCATCGCGGTACCAACCATGGAGAGATCGAGGACGTCTCCGGCGACGCGCGACCAGACCCATCCCGGCGATCGATCGCTCGTGAGAATTCCGATTCCGTGCGTGATCTCGCGTGCGCCCGAGACCCGCAGAATCGTTCGTACCGTGTTGGTGGGCCGTACGCCCGCTATGCGCGCCACGCTGTCGGGCGCCAAGAGCTCCGCCAACCCCAATCCGATGCTGAACCAGCCGAGGCCGGTCGCCATCTTCTTCATTTGTCGCGGTTGCTGCAGCGCACGCAAACCGCTCTGCCCGTTTCCCGCGGAGGATCTGTTCCGCAGCGAGGATTGCCGAGTGCTTTCGGACATCCCGTTGCTCTGGCGGATCCCTCGTGACCGTCTCAGTGCATCCGCGTCCATTGTGCCGCTCATGTCTCCTCCATCTCATCGTGTGACGTGTCTTCACCTCTGGCTGCAACGCGGCGACGGGCGCAATTCGTATACCCCCTGCGCCCGATGCACGCGAACATTTGCCGCGTGAAAGCGACGAACGAGAGCTGCGCTTCACGAGTGTGAGCCAGGCGCGCGTAGTGCGCGGTGGCGAGGTCAGCGATCGCCCGCTCTCCCAATTACATTTGACTGTCACATCTTGACAGTCATATTGAATGGGGATATGCTCCGTGATCTCGCCAAAAGCCGGGGCCTCGCCATGGACGAGCCGAACACCGATGTCATTCAGGGCACTCTCGACATGCTCATCCTCCGCACGCTCAGCCTCAAGCCGATGCACGCCTTCGGAATAGGCCGCCGCGTGGAGCAGATCTCCCGGGGCGTGTTCAAAGTGAATCCGGGATCGCTGCTCACGGCGTTGCAGCGGCTCGAGCGCGCCGGTCTGCTGGATGCCGAATGGCGCCAGACCGAGAACTCCCGGCGAGCGAAGTACTACAGCCTTACCCGCGCCGGCCAGAAGGAGCTCGGCGTCAAGACGCGCGACTGGACGCGGCGTGCCGCCGCTGTTGCGCGATTACTCAAGGCGGACGGTTGAGCCGTGTCACTCTGGCGCCAGCTCAGGCGCGGCCTGGGCGTACTCACCCACCGAACGGCGGCCGATCGCGAGCTTTCTGACGAGCTGCAGCACTATCTCGAGCTCTCGGCGGCCGATCGCATGGCGAGAGGGGCCGCGCCCGCCGACGCGCGGCGCGCCGCGATGTTCGAGATCGGGAACATGACGGTGGCGCGCGAGCGCATACGCACGGACGGATGGGAGGACATCGTCGACTCGATGCTGACGGATTTCAGGTACTCGCTGCGCCGGCTGCGCCACGCCCCCGGCTTCACCGCGATCGCGGTCGTCACACTCGCACTCGGCATCGGAGCATCCACCGCGATCTTCAGCGCGGTGCATCCGATCTTCCTTGCGGCACTCCCCTACCCACAGTCGGATCGCATCGTCATGATCTCGGATCGCACCGCGCAGGGCGAGCCGCTCGACATCACGTTCGGTTCGTATCTCGAGATCGCGAAGCGCAGCCGGTCGTTCGTGCGCATGGCACCGATCAAGGCCTGGCAGCCGGCCATGACCGGCTCCGGAGAGCCGGAGCGGCTCACCGGCCAGCGCGTAGGTGCGGAGTACTTCCGCACGCTGGGGGTCGCGCCGCTCATTGGGCGAGATTTTCGTGTCGACGATGATGTGCCGAACGGACCCAATGTGGTGATTCTGAGCAATGCGTTATGGCGCCGGCGCTTCGGGGCAAATCGCAATATTGTCGGCCGAGGCGTTCGGCTCAACGATGCCGACTTCGAGGTCATCGGCGTCATGCCGTCGGACTTCGAGAACGTGCTGGCGCCCCAGACGGAGCTGTGGGCACCGCTGCAGTACGAGCAGCAATTTGGCGCCGAGAGTCGCGAATGGGGCCATCATCTGCGCCTCGTGTCGCGTCTGGGTTCCGGTGTCGGGATCGACCGTGCGGCACGCGAGCTCGAGCAGATCGCTCGCTCCCCGTCGGCGGAGTTTCCGCGCGTCCCATGGGCATCGCTCGGCAACGGACTCCTGGCGACGTCGCTCCACGCCGACGTGACGCGCGGCATCAGGCCCGTGATGATGGCAGTTCTCTTTGCAGTGATGTTGATGCTGGCGATCGTCTGCGTGAACGTGACCAATCTCATGCTCGCCCGCGGTGCACAACGGCGCGGGGAGTTCGCCATGCGCGCCGCGCTGGGCGCGGGACGTACGCGCATCGCGAGACAAGTGCTCACCGAAAGTCTCGTGCTCGCGCTCTCGGGCGGCGCGCTAGGAATGCTCGTGGCCCGGATCGGGATCCGTGCGATCGTGACCCTCAGTCCGCCCGAGCTTCCCCGACTGGCGGCAATTCGACTGGATGGCACCGTCTTCGCTTTCGGGCTCCTCATCAGCACGATCGTTGGCATCGTAGCGGGAGTACTTCCTGCGCTCGGCGCTACGGGGCGCGACCTGCGACGCGGCACCCAGGAGAGCTCGGCGCGCGCGACGGCCAGCGATCGAGGGGCGCGCGGGGTGCTCGTGATAGCGGAGGTGGCGCTCGCGCTCGTGCTGCTCGTCAGCGCGGGGCTGCTGCTCCGAAGCATCAACCGGGTGCTCGCCGTGAACAGCGGGTTCGACGCCTCCCATCTTGTGACGATGCAGGTGCAGCAGGCTCGAATCGGCTTCCCATCGGACAGCGCATCGGCGCTCCGGGCCGACAGCGCTCGAAGCCGCGAATGGTCCACTGCGCTGGAAGCCGTGCGCCGGGTGCCCGGCGTGTCCGAAGCCTCGTTCACCAGCCTTCTGCCACTCAGCGGAGACGTCGATACGTACGGCGTCACCTTCGAAGGCGAGGATGCGAACAGGGACAACGGGGCCGCACTCCGGTATTCGGTGAGCCCCAGCTATTTCGCTGCGATGGGCATTCCGTTGCGACGCGGACGCCTGCTCGATGCGCGCGATGTGGCCAATGCGCCGAGGGCGGTGCTGATCAACGAGTCCTTTGCGAAGCGGAAATTCCCCGCTGAGAACGCGATCGGCAAACGGCTGCGATTCGGCCCCGAGGACGGCGATTGGTACACCGTCGTCGGTATCGTCGGCGATGTGAAGCGATCATCGATGGACGTCGAGGCTCCGGACGCGATCTACGTCACGCCCGACCAGTGGCACTGGGTCGACAACCTGATGTCTCTCGTCGTGCGTGCCCCGGGGAACGCGTCCGCGCTCATTCCGGCGATTCGCGACGCGATCTGGTCGGTGGACAAGGATCTGCCGATCTCGCGCGTGGCGACAATGCGCGAGCTGGTGGATCGCTCGGTGTCCGATCGTCACTTCGCCCTGGTCCTGTTCTCAGCATTCGGTCTCACCGCGCTGCTGCTCGCCGCGGTCGGGATTCACGGCGTGCTCTCCGGAAGCGTGATGGAGCGCGTTCGGGAGATCGGCGTGCGCGCCGCGCTGGGTGCATCGCCCGCGGAAGTCATCAGCATGGTGCTCCGCCGGGGCATGACGTTGACGTTCGTGGGCGTCGCGGTGGGACTGATCGCGTCCGGTCTCGTGAGCCACGTCGTCGGCTCGATGCTCTTCGAAGTGTCTCGATTGGATCCGGCGACATACCTCGGAGTGGCCGCCCTCCTGAGTGTCGTCGCGGCAGCTGCGTGTGTACTTCCCGCGATGCGTGCCGCACGGGTAGATCCGGCGAGCACGTTGAAGTCGATGTAGGAGAAGGCGAACCGCACGTGGCTGCGGTTGCACAGAGAATCCGCGACAAAGATTCTCTTGCGCGGCGACACTGTCACGATCGTTACCTTGGCGCGATCCAGAAGCACACGCTGGCAGAAGTGCTCTCCGCAACACGCCCAGGTCATGCATACGCAACGGCGATTCGGCGCTCAGACACCGGTGAGCCATCTCGCGCTACTCTACGCGGCCATCGCGGTGATGGTTCTCGCGCTCACGGCGCAAAGAAGCCTTTATCCCCACGATCACTGGACCTTCTGGATCTTTCGCGCCTCGTTCTGGCATCTCCTCCACCAGCAGGATCTGTACGCCAGGTACGGCAGGCATGATCTGTTCAAGTACAGTCCGTCGGCAGCACTGCTCTTCGCGCCGATCGCATTCCCGCCGTACGCACTCGCCCTGCTCATCTGGAATGCCGTAAACGCCAGCGCACTCGTGTACGCCATCAAGCGCGTCGCCAGGGAACACGACGCGGCATTGGTGATTCTGCTGGTGATGACGGAACTGTTCGTGAGCATGCAGGCGTCGCAGTGCAACGCCCTGATCGCAGCGCTCATCGTCCTGGCGTTCGTCGCGCTCGAGAACGGACGGCAGATACGCGGCTACCTGGCGATCGCGGTCGGGATGGCGATCAAGATCTTTCCCGTCGCTGCGCTCGTCCTGGCAGTATTTCATCCGCGCAGACTTCGGGGTGCCGCAATCTTCGCGCTCTGTGTGCTCGTGCTGTTTCTTCTCCCCCTGATGGTGACTTCGCCGTCGATGCTGATGATGCAGTACGGCTGGTGGCATCAGGTCGAAGGAAGTGATGCGCTGCTGCGGGGCTCATCGGTGATGTGGCTGCTGCAGCATGCGCTGCACGTCGAATGGCCGAACTGGCCGGTCCAGATCGCAGGCGTGGTGGTGCTCGTGCTTCCTCTGCTCCACCGCGATCGTTGGACAGATGAGCAATTCCGGCGACTGTTCCTCACCTCGCTGCTCGTCTTCGTCGTGCTCTTCAACCACCAGGCGGAGCGCCCTTCCTACATCATTGCGGCAACGGGAGTCGCAATCTGGTACGCGGATTCGTCGCGTGAGCCCTATCGGCTCATGCTCGTGCTTCTCAGCCTGACGGGATTGCGCGCCCTGGGTTATCTGCCGGTCTGGATCGTCATGCAGCTCGAGCTGCATCGCCTGCCGCTGCGGTGGGTCGAGCGCGAACGCACCGGAAGGCGACTCGATGTTCCGATGCCCTTCCCGGCGAGCGAATCACGCTCAGCTGCGGGTGTCGCGCGTACCGAACGTCGGCAGCGGCCGTCCGCGTCGACGGTCTGGTAATCGAACTCCGCCTGCGTCACATTGACGTGACCGCCGCGAGCTGCGACTCGCCCGACTCACGCCCGCAGGAACTCTCATGTCCGACGAAGATCTCCGCGCCGAGCTCGCGCGGCTGCAGAAAGAAAACGCGGCGCTCAAGCAGGGCGCCGCGCGAGGCGTTTCAATGAAGGTCAGCGAAAAGGGCGGCCTGTCGATTTACGGACTTGGCCGGTTCCCCGTCACGCTCTACAAGGAACAGTGGACCAAGCTGCTCGACATGTCCGATGAGATCCGGCATTTCATCGCCGCGAACGAGGGGAGGCTCAAGAGCAAGGATTGACGCTCACTGACTCCGCCTACTGGTGGGCGAACACATCGCCGCTGAACGTGACGAGCCCCGGCGCCGCGGCGTAGCCTAGATGCGGCAGCCCGAACTGATCCTCGACCCAGCGCAACGTCGAGTAGTGGTTGTATGGGACGTCGGAGATCGTGTTCGGCTTCACGAAGGGTGAGAGCACGACCGCACCCACAACGCCACCGCCCGGGCCGTCGCCGCCGGGGAGCGTCGAGGAACCCGGCATTCCCTTCTCTCCGCAGCACGCGGACGAGTCCATTCCCGGCGGGCCACTCGCCTCATCGAAGGTGATGATCAGCACGCCGTCTGCCTTGTATGCCGGCGAGTCCATGATCTTCGGAACCCACTTTCGCAGAAATCCATCCGCCTGCACGAGTCCACCGGGCGCATGGTCGATGCAGGGCGCGTCGTGGCCGTCGTCGCAGAGATTCGGTGTGATGAACGAGTAGTTCGGCGTCGTTGCGATCGACTTCAGGTCATCCTCGAGATGGCGCAGATTGACGACGTGCTGCGCGCATCGATCACGCTGATCGATGAGGCTGTGGAAGTAGTAGAATGGATTGTGCTTTGTCGCGTACTGATCGGATGGCGTTCGACGCGTCGTCGGGTCGCTCTGGCCGATCGGCGGATGACCGCACTCCTCCACTTCCTTGTCCTTGTCGTTTCCCAGATCCTGCATGTAGCCGCGCCAGCTCTTGCCCGCTGCCTCGAGCTGATCTCCCAGCATCGGCACCATCGCGGGATAGACGCAGCCGGTTCCGATTGCCTGACCGTCGTCACCAAGGGTCGGTTTTGCGAGCACGAACTCCGTGAACCGCTTGCAGTCGCGCTGCGTCTCGACGTTCGGTGCCTGCCCGCTCACGAGCGCGATGTAGTTGTCGAGGCTGTTGTGCCCAATGCCGTAATACTTCCGCAGCAGCGCCCCCTTGGCCGGTAGCTCGTGCGCCAGATACGGCGCCGGCGAGCTCGCCCCGAAGCTCCGCGCGTAAGACTCGTTTTCGAGAATGAGAATGAAGATGTGCCCTGCCTTGGGCGGCGCGAAGCTCGCGCGCGATGCACCGGGCGACGTGGTGGCTGCGGACAGCGCGAGCACGAGAACGGAGGCGCACGCGATCGCGGTGCGCTTGGAGAGCGGATGTCGACTCATGAGTGATTATACCGGCGCGGTCGACCGCTCGTTCCAGTACCGCTCAGTGCCATGCGCCGAGAATGGCGCCCATGACCAGGAAGTAGACGAGCTGGTAGCCCGCGTCGATCAGGAACACCGAGAGCTTCTTTCCGCTGTATACGTTCGCCATGAGACCGATCGTCACCGCGAAGCCCAGCCAAAGGTGAGCCGCCCAGAGTGCGCCGCTCAGCCACGTGTGCGCGTCTACGTGATTGAGAACCATTTGCAGAATGAACGCCATCACGAGAAAGGCGACGAAGGATATGCCGTACGCACGCGGCGCATCCACCTTCATTCTCGCGACATCCTCCGGCGAGTGCGCGTGCGCGGCCATCCACTGCCTGGCGAAGAGCAGCGGCGAATACCACAGGCCGCCGATCAGAAAGGCGACGACCGCGGCAACGATGATGGCCAGCCAGTTGTGCGATTGCATGCGAGACTCTCCGGCGGGTTTTGAAGACCTTGAGAAGCCGGAGAGAACCTACGGGCGGCTCATGCATCACGGAAGGCGCGGCTCGTGGAGGCGCATGCGCGTCACCGCTTCATCAAACCGTTCTTGTCTCTCCCGGTTTCAGGATCATCGCGCGCGAGTCGCCCGAGAAAGCCGATCGCACATCGGCCTCCGAGGCGAGCACCGGAAACGTCGCATAGTGCATGGGCACGATCACGCTCGGCTCGAAGAACTTGTTCATCGCGAGTGCGGCGACCCTCGGGTTCTGCGTATACGGGCCGCCGCCGGCGCACGTGAGCACGATGTCCGGATGATGGACTTCCTGGATGAGCGCCATGTCGCTCATGATCCACGTGTCGCCGGTATGATAGAGCGTGCGCCGATCGGCGAACTCGATGACGAACCCGATGGGAGAGCCGCCTTGGGTGGAGTGCGTCGCGGGCACGAGATGCACGCTCACATCCCCGATCCGAAATTCTCCGCCAATGTTCCCGCCCTTCGACTGCTCCTGCGGCAAGCCGAGCGCCGACACCCACTCGATCATCCCGATCACGGGCGCGCCACTCATTTTCGCGATCTCCTTCGCGTCGGCGGAGTGGTCGCCGTGCGAGTGCGACACGCAGATCGCGGTGGGTTTGTCGGCGCCCTTGTAGCGATCGAGCTTCTTCAACGGCTCAGGCGTCGCGGGGTTGTCCTTGATGAAGGGATCCAGCAGGAGTCTGGTCCCGCCGCTCGACTCGATCTCGAACGCCGCGTGCCCGATCCAGCGCAGCTTCACCTTTCCTTTTCCGGATCGTTCAGCCATCTGGCGACCTCGACTAGCATGGAATTGGCCATACACATTCCTGCGCGAACGCGAACTCCGATCACGCGATCTCCATGCCCGTGCGCGCGCTACGGCCGAACCCACTCCTCCGGAGGCATCACCCTGCCAACCCAGAATTCGCCGAAGTCCACATAGCGCGCAGACGCCTCATCGAATCGCATCTCGGTCACGAGCTTCTTGAAGTCGAGTGGATCCTTTGCGAAGAGCGTGACGCCCCACTCCCACGCATCGAAGCCGATGGCGCCAGTGATGATCTGCTGCACTCTGCCGTGGTACCTGCGCCCCGTGGTGCCGTGCTCGTACATCAACCGGCTGCGTTCCTCGAGCGTGAGGGTGTACCAGTTCTGCCCGGCCTCTCGCTTCTTGGACATCGGGTAGAAGCAGATGTACGGCATCTCCGCGGGAAATGGCGGCTCGAGCCGGCGCATCACCATCGGCGCGCTCCGCTCCGCTTCGACGCGAGCCTTCACCGCCTTCGCGTATTCCTCGTCGCCAACGCTGCCGCCACGCGCGACCGCATCGCGCGCAAGCTCGGCGGTGATGTGGTAGAGCCCCGCCTCCGTGACGCTCAGAAACGTGTAGGTCGAGACGAGCCGCTGGATGTACGGATCCGCGTTCAGCTGGCGTTGCACTTCACCGATCGCGTCGAGCGTTGGGCGGAAGTGAACCATCAACGTGTCCGACACCGATCCGATCACGCGCGCAACGGCGCTCCAGCCGCCAGCCTCCGGTTTCGCGAGCGTCGCCAGCAGCGCGGCGGTCTTTGCCTGCTCCTTTTCATTGGGCGTGAGTCCCACGGGATGTGCGAACAGCTGATGCAGCGCGTACCATCCCTCGAGAGTCTCGGGTGGATGGATCTTCTCTTGTTCGGTCATGGGGACAATCTACGTGCACCGCGGGCGATGTGCTGGCGCTACCCCCGTGCGCTCATCA
>DATGDQ010000007.1:0-3597 GCA_035310785.1 Gemmatimonadaceae bacterium
CGCAGCGTGTAATGCAATATCACCAGAATGACGAACGCGATCAGCGTGCGTATGATGTCCGTCGGTCTCATGGAGTGGTCGTCGTCGGCGCGGGCGGAGTCGGCGGCGCCTTTGCGGGCCGAGGCTCACGCTGCGGAGACGGGACGACGGGTGGCGTCGTAACAGTCGTGCTGTCGCGCTTCTGCGCGCTATCGCGAGGCGCTGCCGCCGAGTCCCGCCGCGCTGCCAGGCGGGCGAGCGAGTCGCCAGCCGCCACGATGCTCTTCACCGCGGAGTCGGTGTGCAGCCCGACCTTCCACACCGTTGCCACGCCCGCCGTCGTCCGCGCCGGGAGCAGCACCATGACGTCCGAGACATCCGCGGGTGCCACCGCCGGTCGAAGCAGATACGTGCGCGCCCAGAGCTCGGATGTCTTCATCTCGGCGATCACCGTTCCGACGGGAATTCCGCGCGGGAAGGTGCCACCGAGCCCCGAGCTCACGATCAGCGCGCCGGGCTTGAGATTGCTGCGCATGGGCACGCCTCGCATCTCGAGCAGGTAACGCTCGGGCTCGTTGCCCAGATGCGCACCTACGATCCCGAAGGCACCCCCGTCCACGGCCATCGCGCTGACGCGGAAATCGGGATGCGCCCACGCAATCGCGATGCTCATGGTCGGGTCGACGCTCTTCACCATGCCTACCAGCCCTTCAGGAGCCACAACGGGGCTGAACGGGAGAATGCCCGCCTTCGATCCCGCGGAGAGCACGACGGTGTACTCCTCGCCCACGCCGCGCCCCTGCAGCACCTCCGCCGGGACGAAGCCCCAGCGCAGCGCCTGCCCGAGCCCCAGTAGCTTCCGAAGCCGGTCGTTGTCGGCGAGTGAGGCATCGAGCGACATGGCGCGAAGCGCGATGCTGTCACGCTGCGCCTCGCGCACCTCTCGCGTGAGCCAGGATCGACGGCTCTGCTCCGCGTCCTTCTGCAGCGACACGAGCGGCGCGAGAATCGACTGGCGGAGCGTGGACGCGAACGGATCTCGAATGCGATCCGGGAGCTGAATGGCCGCGAAGGCAGCCACGAGGCACGAGACGAAGAGGAACGTGTCCCGGCGGCTATAGGCGCGAGCGACGGGTGGCACGTACGATCAGGTCTGCAGGACCGACCAGTACTTGTCCTCGTCGTCCAGAATGCGTCCGGTCCCTCGCACGACGCAGGTCAACGGATCCTCGTCCACGTGGATCGGGAGATTCGTCTCCTGGCTGAGCAGGAGGTCCAGCCCGCGAATGAGCGCACCGCCGCCAGTCATCACGATGCCGCGGTCAACGATGTCGCTCGCGAGCTCGGGCGGCGTGATCTCGAGCGCTCGCCGGACGGCGTCGACGATCTGCTGAATTGGTTCCTGGATCGCTTCGCGAATCTCGCTCGAGTGCACGCGCACGGTCTTCGGAATTCCGGAGACGAGGTCGCGTCCCTTCACTTCCATCTCGCGCTCTTCACCCACCGGTGCCGCCGATCCGATCTGAATCTTGATCTGCTCGGCCGTCGGCTCGCCGATGAGGAGATTGTAGTTCTTGCGCATGAACTGCACGATCGCAGTGTCGAGCTCATCGCCGCCGGTGCGGATCGAGGTGTCGCTGACGATGCCCGAGAGGGCGATGACGGCGATCTCGGTGGTTCCACCGCCGATGTCGATCACCATGTTGCCCGTTGGCGTCTCCACCGGAAGACCGACGCCGATCGCGGCAGCCATCGGCTCCGCGACCATGAAGACTTCCTTGGCGCCGGCGCCGAGCGCGGAGTCGCGCACCGCGCGCTTCTCGACTTCCGTGATGCCGGACGGGACGCACACGATGACTCGCGGCTTCACCTTGAAGACGTGATTGTCGATGATCAACGTCAAAAAATAGCGCAACATTTTTTCGGTGACGTCGAAGTCGGCGATCACACCGTCCTTCATCGGGCGTACCGCGATGACACCTTCCGGAGTTCGGCCGAGCATGCGCTTCGCTTCCAGGCCCACACCCTTGATCTTGCCGGTGGCACGATCGATGGCGACGACGGACGGCTCATTGAGCACGATCCCTTCGCCTTTGACGTAGATAAGGGTGTTTGCGGTGCCGAGGTCTACGGCAATCGCGTTCGCGGGAAAAAGTGATCCCGGTTTGAAAGGCCAGCGCATCTAGGAGATCAATCTCGCGTTCCAGGCGGAACGCAGTTGGCGGCGGGTAGGAAAGGGCACGGTCGGGGGTTAAGCTAGCCGCACTGCTGAGTTGCGGCAAGACGTTGGCTGGACATAACCTAGGGCGTGTCTGTCATCACAATCCCTGGCTGCGAGGACGGATGCGAGAATCGCTCGAGATTGCGGTCGTGGAGCTGAATGCCTGTGACGCGTGTGGACTCTGCCTGCCCCTGTGCCCTCCGGGCGCGATTGGAATGAGACGAGAGGGTCTGCTCATAGACGATTCAATCTGCACGGGGTGTCGAAAGTGTGTAGCGCCGTGCCCCGTGGGCGCCCTCTCCATGATTCCGCGACCCGGTGTAATGTCGCGATTCGCCCCGTGATTCGCACATGAGCGGGGCGCGAGCGTCCGGAGCCGGGCCCGGCGCGGAATGGCCATCGCCGAGCCAGCGCTGCGACGTGCTGGTGGTCGGTGGAGGGCCGGGTGGTTTGATCGCCGCCCGCCAGCTCATGGCGCGCGACCGGGGGCTCTCGGTGGTGCTTCTGGAGCGCGACCGCGCGATCGGGGCTCCGGTGCGATGCGGCGAGGGCGTCGGCAGCGCCGGCCTGTCGGAGTTCATCGATCCGACGGACGCACCGTGGGTATCGCGGCGGATCACGAAGGTCATCTTCTGGGCACCGGACGGCACAGAGGTACGCGTTGCGGAAGGCGATGTCGGGTACGTGCTCGATCGCACGCGATTCGAGCCGGCACTGGCGGCGGAGGCCGGCCGCGCGGGCGCCGAGATCCTGATCGGCAGCGAAGCGACGGGGCTGCGGCGCGATGGTGACGAGTGGCTCGTCGCGGTGCGAGGCCCGTCCCGCGAGTACGTGGTGCGCGCGCGTCTGGTGATCGCGGCGGACGGCGTGGACGGAATGGTGGCGCGCTGGGCGGGGCTCGACACGCGAGTTCCCTCGCGCGACATGGAGAGCTGCGCGCAGTACCTGATGACGAACGTCGACGTCGATCAGGATGCGATTTATTTGCATTTCGGAGATAATATCGCGCCGGGCGGCTACGCGTGGGTGTTTCCGAAGGGGGGCGACAGCGCGAACGTCGGCCTGGGCGTGGTGGCATTGCGCGCGGGCGGGCGCAATGCGCGGCAGTGGCTCGACGACTACGCGCAGAGCTATTTCCCGACGGGCATTCGCGTGGGTTCCACCGTCGGCGGCGTGATCGTGCATCCGACGATCAGACGCACAGTCGCGGATGGGCTGATCACGGTTGGGGATGCCGCCCACATGATCAATCCGTTATCCGGCGGAGGGATCGTGAACGCGATGAAGGCGGGACGTCTCGCGGCCGACGTAGGGGTGGAGGCGATGGCAGCGCGCGATACCAGTGCCGCACGGCTGGGCCGGTATCATCGCGAATGGATGGAGATGCTTGGCGACGA
>DATGDQ010000008.1:0-1971 GCA_035310785.1 Gemmatimonadaceae bacterium
ATCGGACATGGAAGCGACCGATTCTTCGTCTCGGCATCACTGCGATGGCCCTGGAACAGCCCGCAATCGAGGAGCACCGTCTTGCCGTCGACGCGAAGGATGTGGCACGAGCCCGTCACTTCACGCGCGGCGCCGGCGAACTCGATCTCCATGTGGACTCGGGGGCAGATGTGAGGGAGAACAGGGTTGTCCGCCCAAAACGCTGACGGAATCTATGAGGGAGATTGTGGAATGCGCCGTCAAGCTCGCATCGTGTCAGGCGGCAGCGGACACTCCGGGCCGGCTGTCCGGGCTTTCTTATCGGGATGATCTCCCATCGAGGCTAAATCCGTTGTGACCGCCCCCGCAGCCCTCATCGCGAGCCTGCGAACCCGCCGCCTGAGCTTGCGCACGACCGCATTGCCCCTCGCGGCCACCGCCTTCTTCGCGGCCGGTGGCGTGTGCTGGCTCCTGCCCCTGTTCGGCGGGCGAGCCACGTATCGCGCGGATGCGAACACGATCTGGTTCGTCGGGCTGCTGCTGACCGGATTGCCGGTGATCGCTCGCGAGCTGAGTGAGGTCGTGCATGGCCATCTCGCCACGGATCTCATCGCCACACTGGCCATTAGCGGAGCGGTGGGGCTCAACGAGCCGCTGGCGGGGTTGGTGATCGTCGTCATGCAGACGGGGGGCGAGGCGCTGGAGAAGTACGCGGAAGGACGAGCCTCCGCCGCCGTGCGGGAGCTCGAGGCCGCGGCCCCTCGGATCGCACACCGGATGCGCGAAGATGGCGCGGAAGACATCCCCGCCGAGCTCGTGGCGATCGGCGACGTGCTCGTCATCCGCCCCGGAGAGCTCGTCCCGTGCGACGCCATCGTGCTCAGCGGACACTCGGCGCTCGACGTGTCGCGGCTGACGGGCGAGCCGATGCCCCTCGACGTCAGCCGTGGCTCTTCCATCCAGAGTGGCTCGGGAAATGGCGAGGGTGAGCTGACCGTGCGCGCCACGGCGATCGCGCGCGAGAGCCAGTACAATCAAATAGTGGAGCTCGTGCGTTCAGCCGAGGCGAGCAAGGCCCCGTTCCAGCGAGTGGCGGAGCGCTACGCGATCTGGTTCACGCCCATCACGCTGATCGTGTCCGCTGGTGCGTGGCTCCTGAGCGGCGATCCGAAGCGCGCCCTCGCCGTGCTCGTGGTCGCGACGCCGTGTCCGCTGATCCTTGCGACGCCGATCGGGATCATCGGCGGAATCAATCGCGCGGCGCGCTCGAGAGTCATCGTACGCAATGGGGGCGCGCTCGAGCAGATCGGAACCACCACCGCGGTCGTCGTCGACAAGACGGGAACGCTGACCATTGGCCGACCCGCGGTGGCCAACGTCGTGACGAGTGGCACGTGGAGCGAGCTCGAGGTGCTGCGGCTCGCCGGAGCCGTCGAGCAGGGCTCGGCGCACCTGCTCGCGAGGACGCTCGTCGAAGCGGCGCAGGCCGCTGCCGCGACGGCCGGCAGCTCGCTTCCGCGCGCGACACGGATACGAGAATCGCACGGGCGCGGCGTGTCGGGATTGGTCGACGGGCACGAAGTAGCCGTCGGTGCGCGGTCGTTCATCTCGGAAAGGACTCCAGGTGCCGCCGGAGAGATGGCAGCACTCGAGTCGCGCTTCGTGGACGGTGCAGGTCTTCGAGCGTTTGTGTCGGTGGATGGAGTCGTCGCCGGTGTCGTCGAATACGCGGATCGCATTCGCGATGACGCGCGCACCGTGATGCGGGACCTCCGCGCGCTCGGCATTCGGCGCATCCTCCTGCTCTCCGGAGACCACGAGACGAACGTACGGCAGGTCGCGAGTGAGTTGGGCATCACCGATGCGCGCGCCGACCTTCGGCCTCAGGACAAGGCAGCGGTCATTCGTCAATTGCAGGACGAAGGCGAGCGTGTACTCATGATCGGCGACGGCATCAACGATGCTCCGGCCATGTCGGCGGCGACCGTCGGC
>DATGDQ010000009.1:0-14078 GCA_035310785.1 Gemmatimonadaceae bacterium
CCGCCGCTGCTCCACCCGCCGCCGCGTCCCCCACCGATTGGGAGGAAGATGGGAATGCACCCTCCGCACCCGCGCCCGCGCGACACCCTGCTGAGGAGGAAGACGATGATGAAGATGATGAAGGCTATCTGCGCCAGCGACAGCGGCCGGCCACCGCCACGACCCACGGGCTCGGGCGCCGGTGTGCTGGCGGCGAGCGTGGTGTCGAGCGCAAAATGATATTCGTCGGCGAATCGCTGCGCGACCTGCAGCGTGACCTGCGCGATCCCGCTGCCGTAATCGCGCGCTCTGAAGTAGTCGGTGGCATCGCGACAGATCTGTCCGGACGTCGCGTCCGTGATGAATCCTTCGCTGCCGTAGCCGACACCGATGTAGCACTGTCCACGTCCCGACGATGCCGTCTCCTTCGGCTGCAGGAGGATGATGACGCCGGTGTTGCGCGTCGGATCACCGGGCTTGCCGAGCTTTCCCACCTTCCACGTGCGGCCGATCTGCAGCGCGACATCCGATGGCGCAGCGGTGCCGAGATCGGGAAGCGTGACCACCACGATCTCGCCGCCCGATTTCGCGCGCACATCGTCGATGATCGCCTGGATGTGCTGCTGCTGCTCGGCGGGGATGACGTTCGCGAAGTCGTTGATGTAGCCACGCGGCTCGGGCAGCTTCACCGAGGTTTGCAGCAGGAGCAGGGCTCCGATAGCTTGCAGCGCCTTATGCCACACCGTCAGCCAATTCTCCTTGCGATTGGTCGCGTGGTGCCGTTGCTCGCGCTGTTCGCCACCGCAGCCTGTCGCGGCGAGCGCTCGCGCGCGACACAGGTCGATACTACCATGGGGAAGAAGGGCGTGGAAGTGCTTACGCGCTCGGCGGACCCGACGCTTCGCGACGCGACTGCCGCGCTCGATTCACTGGAGCAGCGCTTCGCGCGTGCGCGCGCATCGCTCGACAGCGAAGCGCTCGCGCTGCGAGACGCCAATCGCCTCGACTCCGCGTATGCGATTCGCTATGCGGCGTTCGAGCGCCGCCGGGAGGCAGCGGCCGAGCTGCGCAGCTCCCGTGACCGTGCGCGCCGCGTGCGCGACTCGCTCGTGGTGCGTCGCCCGCGGGTAAGCGTTGAGCGGTGAGTTCTACTGCTGTACACGAATCAAACCAATGGAACGAATCGAACCCGGCGAGGGCGGGAGCGTGCTCGCTTTTCGGGCCGCACTGATCTTCTCTCTTGTTCTTGTCACTCTGCGTCGCTTAGTGCTCGTGCGCCGCGGCTACACAGCCTTACGCAAAGGCTAGCACCAGGAAAACAGCTCCGAAGCTCGAGGATTCGAGTACGCACTTCCTCGGCACCGGGTTCGATTCGTCTTATTGGTTCGATTCGTGTACAGCGCAGTCGACTACGCGCTCTCTCCCTCTTTTCTACCGGCTGAACGAGAAGGAGAAGCTGTACGTGCCCCCGCCATGCTCGGAGCTTGGGAACTTCCAGCCCGAGATGCGCTGCTTGATGCACGACTCCGCCTCGGCCACGCCGGGACCCGACCACGTGTGCTTCGTGATGTCGACGCCGGTCACCGCGCCCTCGCTGGTGAGCGTCACCGCCACCGCCACCGATCCCGCCAGCTGCGGATTCACCTTGAGGCCGTACTCCGAGTAGCAGAACTGGAGCTGCGAGTTGCGCCCTCGCACGTAGTCGCCGAGATCGGCCACGTTGCGCCCGGGGCCGCCGACGTTCTCGGCGTGGATCACGCTGGGCGGCGCGACGCGCACCGTCGCGAAACCGACGCCGCCACCGCCGCCGACGCCGCCGATCCCACCGCCCGCTCCGTTTCCGCCCAGCCCCTCGCCGAGGCCGCCGCGGCCCGGCGTGCGCGAGCTCTGGCCGCCGGCGCCATAGCCGATCACCGCCTTTCCCTGGGCGCCGGGCACCGCACCCGTACCCGTGGCGACCTCGGTGCCGCGAAGCGCATTGGACACGTCTCCGACCATGCCGCCGGTGTTGTTCGACGTACCGCCCCCGAACGCATCGTTGATCGCGCGCGTGTCGTTCTTCGGCGGGCCACCGCCGCCGGGGTTCTTGGACGGCGCGGCCACCTTTGGAGCCCCGCCCGCGGCGACGGGCACCGGTGCCGGTGTGGGAACCGGCACATCCGCCGCCTTCACCTCGATCGTCACCGGCTCCTCTTCCTTGAGCAGATTGATGGAGTTGGGAGGTGCCGGCAAGAAGAGAACGAGCAGGATCCAGATGAATCCGAGCAGCCCGGACAGGATGTACGAATAGAGAATCGCTCGCCCCTCGGCGTCCGCGAACTCGTAGCGCAGCTGCCTCGTGAACGAGGCGTCGTCGAGGCTCTCTCGAACGCGCCGTGGCGCTTTCGTCTCGCCTGCCATCACCGAGCTCCCGTGCCGGTTGGCGCGGTGGTGACCGTCGCGATCGTGCCCGTGCGGTTCACCTGCAGCGAGATGTTCTTGAAGCCGGCCATGCGCGCCGTCTGCATCACGCGCGCGAGCAGGTCGTAGTGCATGCTGCTGTCGCCCTGAATGGCGAGCGGTGTGTCGAGCGCCGAGTCGCGCGGCGTCGCCTTGACTCTGCGGATCGAATCGGAGCTCGCCTTGAGCGCCGTGAGGAGCGGCGGGATGACGAGCGGCTGCCTCGGATCATTCGAGCGTGCGCTCGCCGCATCGACGGTGTTCATGAGCGGGTGTCCCGCGAGCGTGACCTGCGCGCCGATGCCGAGCGTGAGCTGCGAGAGCGCGACCATGCCGACGCCGGCGGCGGGAAGTCGCACACCCGGCACCACGGGCGAGAGCTCGCCCACGGTGGCGGTGGTGAGCGCGAAGAACACGATCGACACGAACGTATCGACGAGCGGAATCAGATTCAGCTCGGTGAGCCTGAACTTGGAGAATTGTGCGGCGCGGCGCGCACTGCGCGCATCTCGGGCACGACTCATCGCTAGGCTCCCGCCGAGGCGCCGCGCGCCTTCGTGGTGAGCGAGATGCCGGTGAAGTGCGCGAGCTTCAGGCGCTCGAGTACGTGCACCACGTTCGCGTAGCTCACCTCATCCGCGGGGATGACGGTGACATCGGCATTCTGCGGGTACTTCGTGCGGATGCTGGACATCAGCGCCTCGAGCTGGTCGAGCGACTGCTTGTCCAACCCCTGGATCACCTGATGAAAGCCGCCCTGCTCCGAGTGCTCCACCGTGAGCTTGTCATTGTCCACGCGAACGGCGAGCAGGAGATTCAGCACGTCCTTCTCGGACTTGATGCGCGAGAGCTGTTCCGGCGTGTTCACGACCACCGGGGGAAGGGTGAGGTCGAAGGACGTGAGCGCGGCCATCGTCGCCCCCTGATACGTCAGGAGACTGAAGAACACGATGGAGGTGAGGATGTCCACGAGCGGCACGAGATTGATGTTCCCGTGCGCCAGGACCGGTGCCCGTTCCGCTCGTCGCTGCTTGGCGCGATGAAAGACTGAAGCCATTCGATCAGCTCACGCGTGGATGTCCGATGAGACGCCGCCCGGCCCTTCGCATGCACATCATGCGAATTGAGAGGCCGGGAAAACGGCCTACCGGTGACCGAGTCGGACGTCGGGACGATCGATGAGCGCGTTGATGAGACGCACCTGGAACTCATCGACCTGCTCGATGATGCCTTCCGCCTGACTGACGAGATACGCATGTGCCACGGTCAGCGGGATGGCGGTGAAGAGACCGAATCCCGTTGCGTTCAGCGCGACTGCAATACCCGCCGCGAGTGCCGCCGATCGTTCGGCCGCCGCTGCCGTGCCAACGGCCGCGAACGCGCCACGCAAACCATAGATCGTTCCGAGCAGACCGATGAGGGTCGCGACGTTGGCGAGCATCGGCAGATAGTGAAGCCGTCGCGTGAGGCGCGGCAGCACGCTCAGCGCAGCGGCGTCCGCGACGTTCTGCAGATCCGCCTCGTCGCGGCTGCGGCTGCGCAGAATGAGGAGCCCCATGTCCGGGAGCACCGCATTCGACTGTCCGCAGAGCTTGATCGCGTCCTCGATTCGTCCGGCGCGCACGAGCTGGATCACTCGCTCGATGAACGTTCGACCGTTGATCTTCGAGCGAATGACGATCATGTAGAATCGCTCGACGAAGACGGCGAGTCCGATCAGCGCCACCAGAAGGATGGGGTACATGATGGGACCGCCACTACGGAAGTACTCGATCATATTGCTCATCGACCTGTGTCCTCAGCGAAAGTTCTGACTGACATCACTTGCGACCGCGTGGCGGGGTTGGCGCTGCGGCCGTTGAATCCGTGGGTGTCGTCTTCGATGGTGCCGGCCTTCTGCCGCGTCCCATGTTTCTCACTTCGCGCTGGAGCGAGTCCAGGCGCTGCCGGTGATATTCGAGCTCCCGGCGAATCGATTCGATCTCCTGTGCCCGCGCCGCCGAATCCGCAGCGCTCATCTTCTTCGCCGGCGGCGTTCCGAGCGCCACCGGCGTCTGCGTACGTGCGTTCAGCAGTCGCTGCAGTGAATCGACCCGCGCGCGTCGTTGCGCGAGGTCGTGTCGCATTGCCTCGATCTCCGCCGCGCTCGCCCCGGCTCGCGTGGCCGCCGTGTCGCGGCGATTGCCCATGGAGTCCGAATGCACTTGCAGCGGTGCGATCGTGGGAACGTCGCCCGCGAGTCCCGCCGGCAGCGTGTCCAGCACCGTCGTACCGCGTATCTGACTCTCCGACACCAGCTGCACGCCGCCGCTCGACGCCGCTCCGGCCGTACCGGGAAAGAACCCCGCCGACAGGAGATGACGATCATACGCCGGAACCTCGCGCGGGCGGACCGTCACCACCTGCGGTGTCGGCACCTGCCCGCGGATCTCGATGGCCTGCCCCTTCTTGGGCGGAGGGCCCTTCTGCTGCGCCGCCGCTCCGCGTGCCCCAGCGAGCAGCACGCCACCAATAAGGACGCCGCATCCCATACGCGCGAAACGGCTCATGAGACCCTCTCCGCGCGAAGCGGGGTACGCTCGATGGACGACGCCGGAGGTGACGCGTCGACCTTGCCGCCGATCGCATCCTTCGCGCGCTGCACCCAGGGATTGTCGAACTTGTCCGCAGCCGCCTTGTCGACGAGCGTCTGCCAGAGCTTGTTCGCGGCCTGATAATACTGCTCCGCCTGACGCGCCGATCCCGCCTGCGCGGCCGCGCGCTGCTCGTCCGAGAGATCGTTCGGCAGGGTGAGATTGGCGAGATAATTTCCGTACTCCCACTGCGCGAGTCCTGCGTAGTACGATGCGGCGGAGAGCCATGTGGGATCACCGCTCGCGATCGCCTTCGTGAAGTGCGTCGACATCTCCGCCAGCATCTTGCGCTTGGGCAGCGACAGCCGCTCGACGCCCGCGCGCGTCAGGTTCACGCGCAGCGGAATGACGAGCTTGAGCGCCTGATATCGCGGGAAGAGCGCCCGTCCCTGCAGGAACTCGTTCTCACCTGCGCGCGCCGCGCACTGCGTCTTGAGCTCCTCGGTGGGGCGCACGCACAGCTTCGCGAGCTCGACGTTCGCGGCCGCGGCGTTGCCCCCCGCCTTGATCAATGCGACGCGCGTCGCCTGCGCGCTGCCCACGCGAGGATCGCGCGGATGCGCGGCCGCAAACGCACCGTAGGCGCGAATGGCGCCCGCCGTGTCGGCGCCCTGGAGATAGCTGACGCCCGCGTTGTACTGGGCATCGGCCGCGCGCGCATCCTTGGGATACGCCGCCGCGAAGCGCTCGTACGCCGCGGCCTCGTCCTTTGGCTTCCCGAGCGAATCGTAGTCCACCGCGAGTCGCACCATCGCGTCCGCGCGCCCTGGCCAGGTCGGATTGTCGCGGATGAGGGAATCGAGAGCGGCCGCAGCCTCATCGCGCTTGCCGAGATCTGCCAGCAGAGTGGTCTCGAGCGCCTGGTACTGCACACGATACTTGTAGGTCGGGTACGAAGAGACGAGCCGCTTCGACAGCTCGAGCGCACGCTGCTTCGCCGCCGCAGACGCATCCTTGTCACCCTTCACGCGAGCGACGCTGTCCGCGAGCACGTAGGTCTCGATCGCGTTGCGGAGCGCGTCCGGAGCGCGACTCGAGGTCGGATTTCGATCCGCGAATGCCACGTACACCGCCTCCGCTGCTTCGCGGTAGTTGCCCGCCTTCACCAGCGAATCACCGTACGTCACCGCGGCGGCGTTGCGCACCAGCGTGATCGAATCCGAGAGCGCCTTCTTCCCCGACTTGATGGCGATCGCCTGCGCATTCTCCCACTGTCCCTGCGCTTCCGTGTAGAGTCCCTGCTTGTAGAGCGCATCGCCGATCAGCTTCTGCGCCGTCGGCGTGTACGGATCGTTCGGATAATTCTCGGCGTAGGTCTTGAACGTCGCCGCCATCACGTCCCAGCGCTGCGCCTCCGACGCACGCTTTCCCTTCTCGATCAGCGCGTGCCGCGCGATATCGGTGGCCGGGAATGCCGCCGCGTAGCGATCGACCACCGCGAAGAGCGAATCCTGCGCGGCGCGATCACCCTTGTTGCGCACCGTAGCGGAATCGAAGGCCACGATCGCGTCCTGCCCCGCCTGCGCCGAAATCTTGGGGTCGTTCGTGTACGAGTACGCGGCGCGCGAGTACTCGGTGCCCGCGCGGAAGTACTCGCCCTCCGCGAACAGGGCTTCCCCGTACAGCAGGTCGACGGCCTGCGCGCTGTCGCTCTTCGCAAACTCCGTCATGTACCGGCCGTACAGATCGGCGGCTTCGGCGAATCTGGCCTTGTCCTTCTTGTCCTTGCTGCCCTGCGCACGCGCGAGGCTGTACTGCGCGCTCTGGCGGAGCGCCGACTCGCGGGCGGTCTGCGCGCTGTCCCGGAGCGGCGCGTTCGCGCTCGACCACGGTGAGCCCGGCGCAAAGTTGTCGACGAGCTCGAGCCGCGCGGCCTGCGCCTTCTCCGGCTCGAGCACGCGGTTCTGATAGATGTCGACGATCTCCCGCTGCACGCCGAGCGCAGCGGAATCCGTGGGTGCCTCCGCGAGCACGGCGCGATACGCGTCGACGGCACGCACGAAATCACCCTGATCACGCAGCCCGGACGCCACTCGACGGAGCACGGGGAGCTTGAAGCCGGACGCCGGATGCGTTCCGAAGTAGCGACGAGCCGCTTCCGCGCCTCCCGTCTGCGTGAGCGCGACCGCCATGTACTCGATCGCCTCGCCGCGCAGTCCGAGCCGCGCCTGCTGATCCGCCGAGAGCTTGTCGTATTCGGCAACGAGGCGGCCGAAGACTTCCACCGCCTGCTGATACTCCGGCTGGTTCGACTGCGTCGCCTGATTGTAGTACGACCAGCCCAGCTTGTAGAGCGACAGGAAGTAGATGTCGCCCGTGGGCGGCGCTATCCTGGTCGCGTTCTCGTACGCCTGCGCGGCGCGCACGAACATCGCCTTGCGTGGTTCGCCCCGCAGCTTCGCGGCGAGCTCGAAGTCCGCGTCGCCCAGCCGGAAGAATCCCTCCGGGCGGAAATGCGACTGCTCCTTGGATGTGACGAGCTCGAACATGCGCACCGCGTCGGCGTTGCGCTGCTGCGTGAAGTACAGTGTGCCGAGCGTGTACGCCGCGGCATCGAGGCGCGGGTAGTTCGGGAACTTCTGCACCAGCTCCTCGTAGCGCGCGATCGCGGGTGCATAGTCCGGACGATCGGGCACATCGCCGCCCGCGCGCTGCGCAGTCGCAAAATTCTCATCGGCACGGCGAACGAGCAGCTCACCGATCTGGAAGAGCGCGCCGGCGCGCAGCGAGCTCGATGGATAGCGCGACAGGAACGAGGAGAGCTTCTCGATCGCGTCATCGCGCGCCTCGTCCGGACCCGCCGGGCGCGCCGAGGCGACGAGCTGCGAGGGGGGCGCCGTTTGCGCGCGCGCGATCGCGGAGACGCACAGGCTCAGCGCGAGGAGCGGAGTGAGGTGGCGGAGGGTCAGCATGCTAGCGCCGCGGAGGAGTGGAGGCGCCACCGGGCGCCGTGCCCGTCTTCGCGGCTGTCGCACCGCCCGGCGCGGCCGCAGATGCGTCCATCGCGCGGAAGAATGCGGCGCTCGCCGTCGCATAGTCCGCGGCCTCGCGATCGTGAGAAAGCTGCGCAACCAGTCCGTTCGCCCGCGCACGCAGCTCCTGATCCACGAGCGCCACCAGCGCACCCTCGGCCGCCGCGCGCTCGGCGGTGGCCGTGGCCACCTGAGCGCGCATCGCGATCACCGCGTTCGACTCCTTCCCTCGCTGTGCCGCGAGCTCCGCGGTGACGACTACCGAATCATCCTTCAGCACGGATGCGGTCGTGTCGTGCAGCGCATGCGCGTGCACGAGTCGAGCAACCAGTGAGTCGCGCAGCACGAACGCCGGATGATGATCGAGCGCTGCCTCGAGGCCGTTCTCGACGTCATCGGCGATCGAGGCGTACACGCGCGCGGTCTGCTGCTCCATCGTGAGTGCATCGAGCTCGGGACCCTTCGCCGTCGCCCCGAGCGACGCCTTCGTGCTGTCCAGCAGCCGAATGTTCTCCGCCGCGATCTGGCGCGTGGCCGCGATCTGCTTGCGAAGCACGGCGCGAATCTTGTCGCGCGAGTTCACCAGCACGCCCTTCATGCGCTCGAGCGAATCCTGCGTCATCGCGATCTGCTTCGCGTTCTCCGCCAGCGCACTGTCTCCCTCGACGATCAGATTCTGAAGATTCTCGAGGGCGGCAATCTTCGTCTTCTGCGCATCGATCTGTTCCTGCAGCCGGTACGATGCGAGGGCCAGACGAATGTCGGTCGCGAGCACCGTCTGCGTACGATCCGCATACGCTCCGGGCACCTGCGCATCGGGCCGCGGCGCGAACACTACGCGTGTCGGAAAGCCGGCGCCCACCGCGGAATCCACCCGCTCGGCCGTTCCGGAAGCGTAGAGGAGCCGTGGAGGAGACGATTCCGGCGCGGACTCCGCCGCGCCCGCGAATGCCGCCGCGATGCGCGGCTTCTCCGCGCCCGCATCATCGGGGAGCACGATCACCTTTCCCGGCTGCGCGTTCGCGACCAGCACGGTACCCGCCACGCGCGCCGCGACGAGCGCGCGGCTGGCCTCCGTCATTGACGCCGCGGCCCGCGACTGCAGGGCCGCAAGCTCGCCGCCAACGGAATCGGCGATCCCCTGGAAGTACTTCTCGGCGGAATCGCTCTTTCCGCTCTCGAGCAGGATCTGTCCCGCCATCAATCGCGCTTCGTCACGAGCCGGCAGGTATGGATAGCGCTGTGCGAATTCCCGGAATGCGGTCGCAGCCCCCGCGGCATTGCCACCGCGATACAGGGCCCACGCCTTGGTGAGCAGCGCCTGCGCGCCCGCGCCGCTCGTCTGCGGCACCCCGTCCGCGAGCGAGGCGGCGGCCGCGTACTGACCGGCGCCGAGCGCCGTCTGGGCCGCGCTCAACCGTACCTGCTCGGCGAACGCGCCCCGATTGCTCTCACTCAACGTCTGCAACGTCGCGAGCGCGGAGACTCTCTTCGAGCTGTCGCTCGATGCCGTGGTGAGCGCGTCCATGTACTGCGCGTAGAGCGCGAAGTCGCCACCTGCTTCCTGTGCCTGCGCGAAGGCCGCATGCGCCGCGGTGAAGTCCTTGCTCTGCACCGCGGCGAGTCCCGACACGAGCGCGATGAGTGATCGATCGCCCGCGGTCTTCGCGGTCGCGAGCGTGCGCACGCGCGCGTAGTCGCCGCGCGAATACGCGTCGAGCATGCGCTGCGCAGCGATCACGCCGGCGTAGCGGCCGGCCGGCGCGGCCGAGTCGAGCGAGGCCGCCGTTGCGCGAAACGACTCTCGCATGCCGAGCCGGTAGTACGACTCGGCGAGCAGGAAGAGTAGATCCTCCTGCGCGCGCATTCCCGGCTCGACCGCGCCCGATGCGGCGGTGGGAGAGGAGCGCAGCCACTCGAGACGATCGAGCGCGCTCAAGGGATGATCCATCGTCATTTCGAAGAGCGCCATGCGCAGCTCGGCGTCGAGCCCGCGCGCCTGATCCGCGGCCGGTTGCACGGGAACCGGATCGGGGGCGGACTTGAGCACGGAGGCGGGCGCGGGCGCGGGGGGCGCACCGGTGGGCTGCTGCGCCGCGAGCGGCAACACCAGAAGCACTGCAGCGATGGCCGGCAGTGAGCGCATCACTCTCGCGAAGATCAGAACGGCGATGTCCCGCGGCTCGTCCACGTCGTGGGAACGAGCTGACCGTTGCGAACCGTGAACTGCACGTAGGTGACCGTCTCCGTGAGGGCGTTGACGTTCAGCCCCTGCGTCATCGACTTCCCACCCAGCGTGAGCATCAGCTCCACCGTGTGCGTGCTCGGCAGAACCTCGGACCGATAGAGCGGATCGACGGCGCCCGTCTGCAGCGCCTGCGCGGCTGCCTGCGAGTAGGTGCGCGTGGACGCGACCACGTTGTCGATCGAGAGCGTCGCGTTGCCCAGCGACTCCGGTCCCGCGGAATCGGCCCTGAGCGTGATGACGAGCACCGCACCCGCGCGCCGGCGCACGGCGTCGCCCAGCGCACGCATGCGATCACGCTGCGCGACCATGTTGTCCTGGGCGTTGGCGAGCACGCCGTCCAGCTGCAGCAGCGCCGTCTCTTCCTTGCTCACGAGCAGCTGCTGCGTGCGCTTCTGCATCGTCTCTGCGAGCACGCTCTCGATGCGCGCCTCGAGCTGCACACGCTGGCTGCGAAGATCGCTCAGCTTGTTCTGCGTGTCCTGCAGATCCTTCACGAGTGCACCACGCTGCGCCTCGTATGCCTGTTGCTTGGCTGCGCTATCGGCCTTGATCGAGTCGTTCTGTTGTGCCCGCGCGGCGGCCGGGAAGAGAGCCCCGACCATCATCGCTAGCAGCTGGTAGCGCAATCGCTTTGCTCGCATCAGGTAGGTCCGGGTCGTGGGCTACTGCGGCGTCGTGCTGGGCGGCGCGTCCTGCTCCAACCGGCGAAGTCGCTCTTCCAGGCGCTGAAGCGCCTCACGCTCGGAACGTAGCTCCTGTTCCGCCTGCGCGCGCCGCTGTTCCAGCTCGAGAAGATTCTGCGCCTGATACCGATTGATCTCGAGCTCGAGCGACGAGATACGCTGCTGGCGCGCGGCGATCTCACCCGTGAGAAGCTGTCGCTGGCGCTCGAGTGCCGCCACGCGCCGGTCGAGTGAGTGGCCGCGCAGCAATGCCATCACGTTGTTCTGCCATCCGAGCGTGAACGAGAACTTGCTGTAGCCGAACTCCTTCGCGACGGCGGACACGGTGTCCGCCCGCGACGCGCCGAGCTCGGTCCAGTATGCGCCCGCGCGCAGTCCGTGCCACTCGTACGCCGCGCCGATGTTGTAGTCCCACGCATTGTTCTCGGCCATGAACGAGAGTGTACTGTGCGAAGTGGGAAAGAGATCCACCTTCACGCCGCCGAATGCGCCACCCCACGAGTTCGAGGCGTACGCCTTGCCCAGGCCGCCATCGTTCTTGAACAGTCCGTTTCCGTAGCCAAAGGTCAAGCTCACCGTCGTCTTGCCCCATGCCGGATTAAGCTCCGAAAGCGCGAACGACTTGGTCGCCACGCCATACACCGTGTTCCCCGTGCTGAATCCCTGGTGGAGCGAGTCAGCCTCGTGCTGCTTGCCGGGGTTCGCAACCGTTCCTGGAAAGAGATTATAGCCGATCGTGAACCGATCGATGTGATCATACGGTCCAATGTTCCGCATGCCGACTGCAACACTCGGCACCCATCGAACGAGCCCCTCTTTTTCGCGGAAATTCTCTTCGTTGATCAGGAGGCCCTGGGCGAACAACCCCCATTCCGGATTATCGGAGTAGATCGAGATTCCGGTCTCGAGCCGCCCGAAGAACGAGAACGACAGCGCACCGTTCGTATTGAGACCGTTCAGCACCGAGAAACCCGGCGACGCCTTCGCGCCGTGGAAGGTCTTGCCCGAGAAGTTGACGCTGAAGTCGCCGGTGACCGGCGACACCCACGCGGCCGGAATGTCGATCAGGCCAGCGCCCCAATACGTCGTCTGAGGATAGTTCTCTTGCGCCTTCGCGATTCCCGGAAGCGCGACCGCTGCCGTGATGGCGAGCATGAGCGCGGTGCGCACGAATCGGGGGATGGAGAAAGTCATCGTTGACCTGGGGTCTCGTATTAGCGCGGGGGCGTGGTGGTGCTGGGCGGAGGCGTGGGCGACGGTGCGGGCGTCCCACCCTGCAGCTGATTGAGTCGATCCTCGGCGCGCTTGATTGCCTGCTGCTCCTCCTGGATTTGCGCATCGAGCTGCTCGCGACGCTTGGCGACTTCCGCGAGCTCTCCGCCCTGTGCCTTCTGCAGCGCCGCCTGGAGATCCTCGATCTTGTGCTGGCGCTGCGCGATCTGCGCTCGCAAACGCAACTGCTCCTGCTCGAGCTCTCCGATGCGCGCGCGGAGAATGGTGCCGTGCGCGATGTCGTGGAGGTTGCCGCTGTATCCGAGGGCGACGTTGAACTTCGCGTAATTGTAAATGGTGTACAGTGGACCCTTGCTCGGATTCTTGCCGCCTTCCTCGAGCTCGGTGCCGTAGACGCCGAGCGAGAGTCCTCGCCAGTTGCCCACCACTCCCGCGTTCCAATCCCAGCCATTGTTCTCGCCCAGGAGGGTCACGCTGCTGTTCTCGGACGTTCGCAGTGCGTAGCGTGCGCCGAGGAAGAGGCCCTTGGCGATCGTTCCCTTGTCGTTGTAGGCGCGACCGAGCCGGCCATCGTCGTGGAAGATCCCGCTGCCGTATCCGACCGTGAAGCCCGCAGAGCTCCTGCCGAACGTGGCTTCCTTCGTCGCCACGGCGTACACCGTGGGCACCGTGTGGAAGTGCCGCGCATATCCGGGCGTCGTATCGGTGATGCCGCCGGTGGGCGACACGTAGATGTCGTGGCCCACGAGAAATCGTTCCTCGTGCACGTATGGCCCGAGATTCCGGAAGCCCACGGCGATCGCCGGCCACGCCTTGCCTGGCTGCTGCTTCAGAAGGAGCGCCTGGCCGTAGAAACCGTAGTCGGGATTCTGGCTGTAAATCGATAGACCGATGGAAAAGCGCTGCCTCCAATGCGTGTCGATCGAGAGATTGGAATTGAGCTTGTCGGCGAAATTGATCGTGCACGGTGTCGCGCAATACGAAACGATCTTGCCCGATGCCGTCACCCAAATGTCGCCCGAATTCGGCGATACCCATGCGACCGGTATGTCGATCAGCCCCGTGCCGTAGTCGAGCGTGGCGGGGTAGAGAATTTCGTTGGACGAGGAGGTGAGCGACGTGTCAGGGGTCGCCTCCTGCGCTGCGAGAGCGGGAGCGCTCGCGGACACGCCTATGAGCGCGCTGGATACGAGTGCGATCTTCCACCGCGTCGTGCGCATAAACCTCCGACCCTGTAATTGGAGACGTGCAGCCGTACGCGCGGACTATCACGTGGAACGACAAAAATGACACGAAAGGCGCGCATCCATAGACGCGCGTACTACTTAACACGTTACAGCGCAGGCAAGCGAGCTGGGCTTGCGACGTAATATTACACCACTTGGTGAGCAAACTGTATCACCCATGCACGACAATCGGAAAGAGGTGCGCGGGTAAACGACAGTGGAGCGCCACAAAGACGCCTTGACGATGTGGTGAGCGGGCGCGTGATTACGCGTACACCGATGCGTTTCGGCCTATGGGGGACCCATGCTGCGATATTGTATCTTGCTACTGGCCAGCGTCATCACGCTCGGGGGTTGTTCCAGAGCACGACCTGGAGATGAGCTCAATCTCGACGCGATATCCACGTTGAACGTCGTCAATCATCACTGGAGCGACGTCGACATCTACGTCGTTCGCGATGGCCAGCGGCAGCGCGTGGGAGCGGTCACCGCCGCATCGGAAGAGAACTTCGAGCTGAGCCCCTCGCTCACGAAGGGAGCCGGAACGCTGCAGCTGCAGGCCCACGCCGTGGGGTCGTCTGGAGGGATCAGCAGCGAGCCGATCAGTGTGCGTCCCGGAGGAATGCAGATCACGTGGACGCTCGAGAGTAACCTCTCACGAGCCA
>DATGDQ010000010.1:0-6261 GCA_035310785.1 Gemmatimonadaceae bacterium
ACCGTCTCGTCGACGCGGCCGTCGGTGTAGAGCGAGCTCTCGAGGAAGTAGCGGTCGAACTTCACGCCGAACGCCTGCAGGTCGCGGTCCTGCTCCTTGCGCAGTTCCGCGACGGCGAAGCGACGGATGCTCTCGATGTCGGACAGGTCGTGGCCGACCTCGTCGAGATAGCGCTGCGCGAGCTCGCGGATGTAGTCGCCGCGGTAGCCGTCCTCGGGAAACGGATGCTCGTGATGGCCGAGGATCTCGTGCGCACGCGCGCGCACCGACAGCGCGAGGTTCTGGATCTGCGCGCCCGCGTCGTTGTAGTAAAACTCGCGCGAGACGTCGCATCCCTGCGACTCGAGCAGGTTCGCGATCGCGTCCCCGAGCGCCGCCTGCCGGCCGTGGCCCACGTGCAGCGGTCCGGTGGGATTCGCGGAGACGAACTCCACGACCACGCGCTGTCCCGCACCGCTTGCGTTGCGCCCATACTCATCGCCGCCCGCGACGATCGTCGCGAGCCCGCTCGCATTCGCACCGGCGGCAAGGTAGAAGTTGATGAACCCCGGGCCCGCGATCTCAACCCTGCTCACACCTGCGGCGTGGAGATCGAGCTTCTCGACCAGACGTGCCGCGAGCGCGCGCGGCTTCTCGCCGAGCGGCTTGGCGAGCATCATCGCGAGATTGGTGCTCCAGTCGCCGTTCGCGGGGTCGCGAGGCCGCTCGAGCAGCGGAGCGATCGTATCGGGCGCACCGAGCTCACGCGCGGCATCGACCAACGCCGCACGAATGAGATCGACGGGCATCATTCGGAAGAGCTGCTGCCGCTCTTGGGCGCGCTCGATTTCGACTCGCGGGGCTTCGCCGCCGCAGCCTTCGAGCCGGGCGGCTGCGCATCCGACGACGATGCCTTCGAGTCGGACGCCGACTTGCTCTCCTTCGACTTCGATTCGGTCCCGGACTTGGAGTCGCTCGAGGCGCTCGAGTCGCCGCTACTCCCACTCTCGGACGAGCCCGACGGCGTCGCGGCTCCATCGCCGTTGGACGCGGACTTCCTCGACGCATCCTGGTCCTTCTTCCCGTCCTTCCCGTAATCCGTGATGTAGAAGCCGCTGCCCTTGAACATGAGCCCGGCGCCAGCCGAGATCTTGCGCGTCGCGATCGCTCCGCACACCGGACACGGAAGCTCGGACTCGCCGCTGCTGATCGTGCGGAAGAACTTCTCGAAGTCGTGTCCGTTGGGACACGTGAACTCGTAAGTTGGCATCGCTCAGAAAGTTATGCTGGCAGGCGAGAGCGGACAATGCGTGTCGCGTTCGCTCAGTCGTTGGGTCGCGACATGATCTCGTCGATCACGGTGCGTTTCGCGTCTGCGTACTCCTGCACGTGCGCCCATTCGCGCTCGGCGAGCCTCCGCTTGGTGAGCTCGTAGCGGAGCCTGTCATCGGAATTGTTGCGGAGCCGATCGCGGAATTCCCGCATGCGATCGAGCTCGAGACATCCAGGGGAGAAGACGTGCAGGTTCACCGCCGGCACGCTCCCCCGCAGCATTCTGTGCTCGAACCAGCTCGGCTCGCGCACGACGAGATGGAAATCGACGCGCTCGAGCGGCGGAACATACGCCTCCTCCCGCGAGGAGTCCGCGACGACGAGGTTGATGTCGATGATCGGCTTCGCGGCCAGTCCCGGCACGGCGGTCGAACCCACGTGCTCGATCGACAGAACGCCGGCACCGAGGGCGGATCGTATGCGTTCGGCGGCAATCAAGTATCGTGCGGGCCAATCCGGATCGTAATCGACGATCAGGATTCTGTCCCGTAGAGGCTCGCGTCCGTCCGCAGGGATCGCTTTCGCATGGGCTCCCTCCACATTCTCTGCGCCCATCACCTCACGCTCCGGCACGTCCTGCGGGGCACTGTGGTCACCGATGGCTGGATCGCTCGACGGTCTTCGAGCGCGAGCGTCACCGCGCCGGCCGGTACATCCCCCACGCCGACGCCAGCGTGTCCGCGATCTCGCCCAGCGTCGCGCGCGCGCGGGCCGCGTCGATGATGAGCGGCATCAGTCGCGCCGACGTCTCGCCGAGCTCGGATGCGCTCGCCGCACCGAGGGCGCCCAGAGTTCGTTTCACCGCGCCCTCGTCGCGCAGCCCGCGGGTGCGTGCGAGCCGTGCGAGCTGATCCTGTTCGAGCGCTCGAAAGTCCGGTGCGGGGATCGCGAGCGGCGGCGAATCATCCGTGAACGCATTCACGCCCACCACCACTGTCTCTCCTCGCTCGACGCGCAGCTGATGGTCGTACGCCGAACGCCCGATCTCCTCCTGGAAGAAGCCCTCCTCGATCGCGCGCGCCGCGCCTCCGAGCGCTTCGACGCGCCCCAGCAGCGCGAGCGCGCGCGACTCGAGCTCCGTCGTCAGCCTCTCGACGTAGTAGCTGCCGGCGAGCGGATCGGCCGTGCCGGCGACGCCCGATTCGTACGCGACCACCTGCTGCGTCCGCAGGGCGAGCGTCGCCGCATCGACGGTGGGCAGCGCCAGTGCCTCGTCGTACCCGTTGGTGTGGAGCGACTGCGTGCCTCCGAGCACCGCCGCGAGGGTCTGGACGGTGACGCGCACCACGTTCGTGAGCGGCTGCTGCGCCGTGAGCGTCACGCCGCCAGTCTGCGTGTGGAAGCGCAGGCGGCACGAGGCGTCGGAGGCGCCGAATCGCTCGCGCATGAGCCGCGCGTACATCCGTCGCGCCGCGCGGAACTTCGCGACCTCCTCGAACAGATCGCTGTGCGCCGCGAAGAAGAACGAGAGGCGCGGCGCGAAGGCATCGATCGCGAGCCCCGCAGCGAGCGCGCGTGACACGTACTCGATGGTATTCGCGAACGTGAACGCGAGCTCCTGCACCGCGGTCGCTCCCGCCTCACGCATGTGGTATCCCGAGATCGAGATGGGATTCCATTGCGGCACTTCCGTCGCGCAGAACGCAAAGATCCCGGTCACGAGCGCCAGACTCGGCTCGGGCGGATAGATGTACGTGCCGCGGGCGATGTACTCCTTGAGGATGTCGTTCTGGACGGTGCCCGAGAGCTTCGCTCGCGGGATGCCGCGCTCTTCGGCGACCACGATGTACATCGCGAGCAGCGTCGCCGCGGTCGCGTTGATGGTCATCGACGTCGACACCTTGTCGAGCGGGATCTCCGCCAGCAGGGCGTGCATGTCGTCGACGGTGTCGATCGCGACACCCACACGACCCACCTCGCCGACTGCGCGCGGCGAGTCGGAATCGAAGCCCATCTGCGTCGGGAGATCGAAGGCGACGGAGAGCCCCGTCTGTCCCGCGGCGAGCAGCGCACGAAAGCGCGCGTTCGTCTCGGAGGCGGTGCCGAAGCCGGCGTACTGGCGCATGGTCCACAGCCGTCCGCGATACATCGACGACTGCACGCCGCGAGTGTACGGAAAGCTTCCCGGATCGTTCAGATCGTGCGCGTAATCCACCGGCGCATCGGCCGGTCGGTAGAACGGTTCGAGTGGAACGCCGGACGGTGTAGTGCGAGAGTCGTCGGGCGCTGGCATCAGCGGCTGCGCGTCATCCCCCGACGCCGGCGGGAACGCCGCTCAGCAGCTCGACGGCAAGATCCACCTCGCTCTTGCTGCCGATGTAGAGCGGCGTGCGCTGGTGCAGCTCCGCTGGCTGGACCTCCATGACGCGATGCGCACCGTCGTACGCGGCACCGCCTGCCTGCTCCACGATGAACGCGAGCGGATTCGCCTCATAAAGCAGGCGAAGCTTTCCCTGCTTGCGTTTCGCGTTCGCCGGATATGCGAACACGCCTCCGCCCAGGAGATTGCGGTGGAAGTCGGCAACGAGGCTGCCGACGTAGCGCACGCTGAGCGGCTTGTGATTGCCCTCGAGCCCGCGGTAGCGGCGCATGAGCGCCTTGACCGGTTCCTCCCACAGCTGCTCGTACGCGTCGTTCACCGAGAGATAGCGGCCGACGTTCGGGATGCGGATGTTCGGGTGCGAAAGAAGGAACTCGCCGATGGACGGATCGAGGGTGAAGCCATGGGAGCCCTGTCCCGTCGTGTACACGAGCATCGTGCTCGAGCCGTAGATCACGTAGCCAGCCGCGACCTGCTGTAGTCCCGGCTGCAGCAGGTCGGACATCTCGCCGCGCGTGCCGGTGGAGGTCTTGCGAAGCACGGAGAAGATGGTGCCGACCGGGACGTTCACGTCGATGTTCGATGAGCCATCGAGCGGATCGAAGAGCAGCACGTACTTGCCGCACTTGAAGCCGTCGGGGATCGGGATGATGTCCGGCTCCTCTTCGGACGCCATCGCACACAGGCGACCACCGTGATCCATCGCCTTGATGATGATCTCGTTCGACAGAACGTCGAGCTTGGCCTGCACCTCGCCCTGCACGTTCTGCGATTCATTGGAGCCCAGAATGTCGGCAAGTCCGGCGCTGCGAACCTTGTTCGCGATCATCTTCGCCGCGAGCGCGATGTCGTACAGGATACCCGACAGCTCGCCGGTGGCCTCGGGATAGAGACGCTCCTGCTCGATGATGTAGCGATCGATCGTGACGACGGACGTAGGCGTATGTTGAACCACGGGTTACCTCGTGTCGGGAGCGGCCGCGCGGCCACAGCACGTGCAAACTGGCGTCTGCACGTTCGTTCCTGCAAGTGCCAAACCGTGCCAGTCACGGCTCGGCTCTGGGAGCCGCGATCCAGCGATCACCCCCTTCCTCGATCTCCAGAGTGCGGCCGTCGGTGCGGCAGACGATCGAACCTTCGAGGTCCGTACGCATCAACGCCGCGCCCGCGGCCGTGAGCGAGCGCAGCACCGTGGCGCTCGGATGCCCGTACGTGTTGCCGGCTCCTACGGAGATCAGGGCAACGCGCGGCCGCACGAGCGCGAGAAATGGCTCGGTGCTGCTCGTACTGCTGCCGTGGTGCCCCACCTTGAGCACATCCGCGTGAAGCTCGCTCCCATACGCGTCGATCAGTCGCTCCTCTTCACCCCGCTCGGCATCACCCATCAGCAGCATCCGTACGGCACCGTACTCCGCCAGCACCACCACGCTTCCGGCATTTGGATCCTTCAGACCAATCATCCACGCCGAATCGGGCGCGAGGACGTGCAGCCGCACACCGTCGACGACGAGCGAATCGCCGGGATGCACGCGCTTCCACATCACGTGCTGGTCTCGCGCGGCGATGAGCGATGCGCGGTAGGGTGGGCTCGTGCCGGCGTACGCGCCGTCCCAGTACGCGGCCGGATGCAGCGCCGCGATCACACTCGCGCCGCCACCCACATGGTCGGCGTGCGGGTGCGAGAGCACGAACAGCAGCACCTCTCCGCCACGACGGCGCAGATACGGGATGACCGTGGAGCGGCCCGCGTCGCCACCCGTCCATTCGCGACCCGCATCGAAGAGGAGCCATCGACCAGCGGGCGTGCGGAGCGCGACCGCGTCGCCCTGGCCCACGTCGATCATGTGCAGCTCCATGTCGCCGTGTCGCGCGGGCCACAGCGGTCGCCAGGCGGCGATCGCGAGCGCACCCGCCGCTACCACCAGCGCGCGCCCCGGCGCGCGGCTCACGCACGCGACGAGCATCGCGATGCTCGCCGCACCCGCGAGGATGGCGGTAGCGAGTGTCGGCGCGACGGTGAGCGCAGCGTACGGCACGCTCGCACCGACCGTGGCGATGCCATCCAGTGCACGCAGCAGCGGATGACAGGCATCGGCGAGCAGCACACCTAGCGCGCGCAACGGCGAGACCGCCACCGCCAGAAAGAGCGTGGGCTGCAGGACCGCGACCACCGGCGTGGCGAGAATGTTCGTGATCGGTGCGACGAGGCTGATGCGGCCGAAGGTCCACGCGACGAGCGGTGCGCTCGCCGCGCACGCGACGCACGACGTGAGGAGCGTGCGCGCGAGCGAGCCGCGGACACCTGTCCATGCCGCCGGAAGGCATCGTTTCGCGAGGGCGCCACTCGCGACGAGTGCGGCCATCCCGAGCACGCTGAGCTGGTAGCCGAGATCGAGCACGGTCGCGGGGCTGACCAGCGGCGCCGCCGCTCCAAGCGCGAGCGCCGCCCACGGTGAGGTCGGCCGCTGCGCGAGCCGGCAGATCGCACGCACGCCGAGCATCACGCCCGAGCGCACGGCCGGCGCGGGCAACCCGATCACGGCGATGTACGCGGCCGTGATCACCAGCGTCGCAAGGCCCGCCGTGGCGGGCCTGAGCCGAGCCATGCGGCAGATGAGCTCCACCGCCAT
>DATGDQ010000011.1:0-3133 GCA_035310785.1 Gemmatimonadaceae bacterium
TTCCGCGTCCCTCCAGATCGAAATCGGGATCGTTGCGGGCCAGGTGCTCCAGTATCGATATGTCGTCGGGTCCGAGGAGTTTACAGGCGAGACTCATGCGCAATAGCTACCGCGCGGGACCGCGCTCCGCCACCATGCCGCCCTGCGCCACCATGCCATAGAGGGCGGCCACGCGCCGCGCCCCGGCAACGGGTTCGTGCTGCGCTCTTATTCGCTCCTTGCCACTTGCTATCGTCCGCTCGCGTAGCGCCCGGTCGGTGAGCAGGCGCTCGAGCTGTCGCGCGAGGTCGGATGGATCACCGTCCCTCGCAATGAGACCCGTTTGCTCATCCACGACGACCTCCGGAATTCCGCCCGCCGCAGTGCCGATGACGGCGCTCCCCGCCATCAGCGCTTCCGCCAAGACCAATCCCAAGCCCTCAGCCTGCCCGCGTGAAACGAGAACGGTGACCAATGCCTGGCCGAACTCGTGCGGCATTTCGTGCTGCGGGACGAAGGGCGACCACGAGACCGAATTCCCGAGACCGCGTTGAACGGCGAGCGCTCGCAGCCGCGACTCTTCCGGCCCGGCTCCAATGATCCGCAGCTCACACGCGAGATCCCTGTCGCGCAGCAGCGCAACCGCCTCGATCAGCACATCAACTCCCTTCGACGGAATGAGATTCCCGGCGAACAGAATTCTCGGCGGCGACACCTTCTCGAGGCTCGCGCCTCCGTCGAACATCGCGAGGTCCATCGGCATCCACGTCACGGAGGTCTTGGGCGCGATCTCCGGAAAGAATCGCACGACATCGCGCGCGAGAAACTCGGAGGCGGTCGTCACTGCGGTCGCGCCATGTAGCACCGGCGCCGCTCGATTGCGCCAGAACGACCCTTCCAGCAGTCGCACGTCGGTCCCATGGCACGTGACGACGTACGGCACTCGCAGCTGACTGGCGATCCACCCAGCCGGCATCCACCAGTGCGCATGCACGACGTCGGGATGAAAGCTCCGAGCCTCGTGCGCGGCAACTGCCCAGAGACGAGCCAGGAAGGGCGGAAGCATGAGCGGCGCGAGTAGGGTTGCACGCATGGGTTGGCGCAGCGCGCCCGTGTAGCCGACGCGCTCGAGTGCATCGGGGCCGTAGCGCGCGCGCACGATCTCGACCTCGTGCTGAGTTTCGCGAATCGCAGCACCCGGCGCATGGGGAGCGACGACTCGAACTTCGTGTCCGAGCGCGACTATCTCTCTGGCGAGCAGCGCAACGAATGCGCCTGCCCTGTCGCCATCCCATCGAGGATAATTGTGCGTGATCGTCAGAATGCGCATGGCGGCGTCCAGAAGGTAGCGCCAGCGGACGACGTGTTACAGGGTGCTCCCGCGATCTCCTTCAGTAGCGGAGCAGCGAGTGCACGCGCCAATGCCGCATCGATGTCAGCCCGGAAAGCTCCGCGAGTGCGATCAACACGCTGCAGCCGATCAGCTCAGCCCCCGTGAGGGCGACGAGACCGCACGTGGCCTTGAGCGTCCCTCCCGTCGCCAGGACGTCGTCGACCACCAGCACGCGATGCCCCCATTGCAGCGTGTCGCGATGCATCTCGAGAGCATCCGTGCCGTACTCGAGATCGTAGTCGATGCGCTCGACCGTGTGCGGAAGCTTTCCCGGTTTTCGTACCGGAACGAAGCCTGCCCCGAGATGATGTGCAATGGGAGCGCCAAGGATGAAGCCGCGGCTCTCGATGCCGATCACATGGCTGATCGAGTCGGCGGCAAACGGCGCCGCCATCGCCTCCGTAGCTCGCCGAAACGCCGCGGCATTCGCGAGCAGCGGCGTGATGTCCTTGAAGTTGATTCCGGGCTTCGGAAAGTTCGGGATTTCCCGGATGAGCGGCCGCAGCTCTCGATCGATGTCCGCGCGTGAAGGACCAGTCACAATCTCACCGGCGGATGACGAAGGGTTTGGGCATCGAGTCGTGCTCGTCGATGGGGAGTGCGCGCACCTGCTGTACGTTGCCGTTCGCCGGTCCTCGACGTACGGCTGCGAGCAGCGTCTCGATATGGCTCGCGCTTCCGAACGCCGCCAGCTCGACCGCTCCATCCTCGCGATTGCGAACCCATCCGGCAATGTTGAGTCGCTGTGCAATCGTGCGCACGAATTCTCGAAAGCCGACTCCCTGCACGCGGCCCGTCACTTCGACGTGCGCGAAGACCTCACTCAACGGGGCAAGCGAAGGAAAGCGGTAAGTACCGCCGACAGCACCGACTCATCCGTCATGTCCGGTATCTGCTGCACCTCGACCTCCCCGTCACGAACACGGGCTGCTATTCGCATCAGCGCCTCGGCGATCTCGATGCGGGCAGACGCACCGCCTGCCGAGACGTGCTCCGCGGCCAGCATGCCCGCACCGAATATCGGCGTCCAGAGTGGGCTGTCCTCCGAATCATCAGGAATGGAATCGAGTCCGTGCGACGGCGTGAGATCCCACGGCTCCGACCCCTTCAGCTCCTCGAGTGACCGGGAGCTCACGGCGCCTGATCCACTCATCCATGGAGGCGAAATCTCGGAAGGCACCGGCGCCGGTTCGCGCTCCGAGGAATTCAGCGGCTCTCCCGCCGTGTTCTCATCGATCGTGGCTTCCGTCTCGTCCGCCTGTGTCGTCTCCTCTGCCTGCCGCTTTTCGGGCCCGGCAAATGTCTCGGTCGTCCAGGAGCCATAGGGACTTCCACGCGTGGGCGGAATCTCACGCTCGAACGAGAATTCCGTCGACTCGAGTCGCAGTCCGTCGACCTCCGGATCCTTTCCATCAATCGTCGTGGCCTTCAGCAGACTGTTCGCGTCGTCGTACGCGATCACCTCGATCGAATGCTCGGCCTCGACGTCGGGCGCGGCGGCCGTGAGCTCGATGACCTTGGGATCGTACTGCTCGACGACGAGGTCATCGTCAGCGGGTTTGCCCGGTTTCACCTGCGACGAGTCGATCTCGAGGGCGCGCTCGGAATGAAGAAGGGGCGCAGGAGTCCAGTCACCCTCGAACTCGACGGCGGCCGATTCGTCCGCAGCGTTGGCGGCCGGAGCCGAATGGGGGGTCGCAACCGGGGCGGCCTCCCCCTTCGAAGTCTCGTCGCCGCGCGTGGTCACCGGCATCGAACCCG
>DATGDQ010000012.1:0-3029 GCA_035310785.1 Gemmatimonadaceae bacterium
CGGTCCTCGCCGCCGCCGGAGTGAGATATGACACATGGATTCGCGGTGCTGGCGTCATGCTTGCCCTCGTAACTGCACTCGGAGCCGCGGCAGTCGTGCTCGCGGTGGCCGTCGGGGTGACGTAGAACACTTAGGTGCGAGCAGGCTGTGCCGAGCTTGTCGAGCTCGCTTGCTTTCGACGCTTTGTGATGGCATTATCCTCGCTCTAGGAGTGTCGTGTGGAGGCCATGATGGCCCCGACTACGACCGGGCAGGCGGCCCGGCAGAACCCTTCGACATGGAGGCGCGGTGTATCAGAAGCCGAAGGTGGAACGGTTCGGCACGTTCCGCGAATTGACCCAGGTCGGTTTCAACGGGTCCACGGATGGCTTCACCATCTGCGGAATCGGCGGCGGAACCGGAAATGAGCTGTGCGGAGGGCCCGATAGCCCGCCGTGCCGCAACGGTTCTCCCTGATCTGGTTCACTAGAGCTACTTCTAGCATGAGGGGCAGTCGGCGTGAGCTGACTGCCCCTCCTGTTTTCAGCCCTCTCCTCGTGGCACGATCACCCGAAGGCATCGAGGACGAATGCGGTAGTGCAGTGGTGAGGACATGGGCTGCACCTCTCCGTCGGTCGCCACGAGCAGCCGGGAGCGAGGGGTTTCGATCAGCATCTCGGTCGCGGTGAGCGCTTCGAAATCGCGCTCCTGCTCGAGTCGGCCCAGCAACGCCGCGAGCGAAAGTCGCACGAGCGCTGCTCTCCCCTGCTTCTTGACGATGTAAACGCTGAGCACTCCGCGCTCCAGCGACTCGCGCGCGCCGATGTTGAAGCCTTCCATCCGATATTCATTGTTGCCGATGAACACGAGCGGCGTGACGAACCCGCGCGTCTCGGACTCGACCTCGATGCGCACGATGAGAAATGGAAATCTCCGAAGTACCGACAGCGACGCCCAGAGAAACGACCGCCACTTCCCGCGCCCGAGTCGCGATTGCTGCCGCTCGCGGTCGCGCACCATGTCCGGATACAGTCCGAGACTGGAGTTGTTGATGAAGATGTGGCCATTCACCTCGCCCACATCGACCGCGATCACGTTGTCCTGAACGATGTTCGTGACGCTGGCCTCGAGCTCCAGCGGAATGCCGAGATCCTTCGCGAAGTGATTGAGCGTGCCGAAGGGAAGGACGCCGAGCGTGATGTCGGTGCCTGCGAGTGCCGCGGCTGCGGTGCTGATGGTCCCGTCGCCCCCGGCCGCCACGAGGAGCCGCGGCCGCTCCCTCACCGCTTCACGCAGAAGCCTGTCGATATCGGCTCCCGTACGCGCGAGCCGGATGTCCGCGAGCATGCCCCCAGCGCGAAAGAGGGCGGTGACCTCCTGCGAGCGATCCTCGATGTGCGGATTTCCGGCGCCGGCGTTGATGATCACCGGGACGGCGGAGCTCAACGCGGCCCCGCGACCGCTATGAACGAACCTCGCGCTCGTTCCCCTCGTCGTTCGTCTCTGCCGCGTAATACTCGTCCACACACGTCGAGATTACGTAGTTGAGCCGCTCGTCGCCGTGCAGCGCCGTGACGCGCGAAATGCCTGCTGGTATTGCGGACCACACATCCTTGATCAGCACCAGCAGTTGCTCCGCTCGAAGTCCAGACCGCCGCGCGTCGACGCACACCTGACGAAGCCCAGCGCGCAGCTCGCGACGCATGCTGGGAGGAGCATCCGCGTTCTGCAGATGCGCGTCCTGAAAGACCTGTTCCAGACTCGATCGCAATCGGTGAGTCGTGGTGACGCTTACACGCTCGCTCGTGTGGGAATCGAGTGAGTGTTGACTCGGAGAATCGGGCAGCATACGAGCCTCGTCTTGCAGACGCCGTCTCGTCGCGACGAGGACCGGGGGAGCCCACGCACGCGATGAGGTTTCGGCTACTGATAGTGGTACCCAGCGGTCGCGACATGCGCAAGAGAGAGAAAAGAGGACATCTACGGCGTGACGAAACGATTACATCCGCGAGAACGATTACAGGAATATCGAATTGTATAAGAACATACAGACGTCTAAGTTCTGTCGAGTACGCGCGGCGGTTTGTCGGCCGAACGGGCTTGGCGGATCCGTGTGATCCACGGCTCAAGTACGTGATACTCTCCTGGTAGAGACAGCGCGCTGCGCACGTACTGGAGGGTATCCTGTTACTCATTAGGTACAACTGCAAGTACAACTGCCGTACTGGACGCCGCAATTAGCGGGCTTGCCGCTGCGCACGTGATCGGTCTTATGCCGTAGTGAGCGCAACAGATGCAAGGCTCCCATCGAGGTACATATGTTCAGACGTCCGATCTTCGCGCTGTTCGCGTTCACCCTGGTCGCTCTCCTGGCAGTCCGCGCCAATGCACAGAGCAGCACCCTCGATCAGGCTCGCACCATTTACGAGAGGGTCGACTCGGCTGGTGGCACCAACCGCGCGTCACTGGAGATGGCTCGGGCGCGTGCGTCGATCGACGCGGCCGACTCCGCGCGGTCCAATGGCCACGATCTCGCAACAGCGGAGGCGATGGCGACCAAGGCGCTCCACGATGCGCAGGCGGCCGATGCCGCCAACAGTCGCATCCACGATCGCCAGGTGGCGGACAGCCTCCACGCCTATCGTCTGGCGCAGCTCGTGGCGCTCTCACAGCGGCAGCGCGATGAACTCTTCAGGCAGAATCAGCTCTCACAGGCCGAGATCGTGGATCTGCGCGCGCAGAATCTGCTGACCGTGTCCCAATCCGATTCGCTCCGGCTGCAGCTCGACTCGCTGAGGGCGGCTGCCGCGAGCGCGCAGGCGCAGGCCGCACGTCAGGATTCCGCTCGCGAGGCGCAGGCGCTGATGGTGCGACAGCAGGACTCGCTGCGAATCGCGCAGGCCGCGGCGAACGAAGTGCGCTCGGCGCAGAGTCGCCAGACGGATTCGCTCCGCGCAGTGGCGGATCGCGCGCAGCGCCAGGTGGATTCGATCCGGTACGCGAACGCGCAGGCATCGCGCGTTCAGACGGAGGCGGAGCGGCTGCGCACG
>DATGDQ010000013.1:0-2455 GCA_035310785.1 Gemmatimonadaceae bacterium
CGCGCTGCATTGGCTGGAGGATGCCGGTGTCGCCGTCGTGAATCCTCCGCAGGCAATCGAGCGTACAGTCGACAAGTTCTACACCTCGGCGCTGCTCGAGCGCGCCGGTCTCGCAACTCCGCGCACGATCGTGTGCGAGCGCGTGGAGGATGCGGCGGCCGCATTTCGTGAGATGGGCGACGTGATCGTCAAGCCGCTCTTCGGTTCCATGGGGCTCGGCATGGTTCGCGTGAGCGATGAGGAGACCGCATGGCGCGTCTTTCGCGCGCTGGATGCGATTCGCGGGGTCTACTATCTCCAGCGCGCCATCCCGCACGAGGGGAGAGACATTCGCGCCTTCGTCATCGGCGACCGCGTCGCCGCCGCCATCGAGCGGCGCTCGCCGGGCTGGCGCACCAACATCTCACGCGGCGGCGAGGCGACCGCGATGGTGCTCCCCGCGGCGTGGAGTGAGATGGCGCTGCGCGCGGCGCGCGCCGTCGGTGCCGTCTACGCAGGGGTAGACCTGCTGCCGGCACAGGACGGAACCGTGTACGTTCTCGAGGTCAACGGAATTCCGGGATGGCGCGGATTGCAGGAGGCGACATCGTTCGATGTCGCGGGAGCGCTCATCGATCACGTCGACTCCACGCATGGCGCGCTGGGCGCTGCGCGCGGGGCAGGATGAGCACGCGAGAGGAGATCGCGGCATCCGCGCAGCTCGCGTGTCTCCTCGAAGTCAGCGCCCCCAAGCCCGGTAACGTGACGCCGGGTGCTGCGTTTCGCGACACGCGGTACGAACACTTTCTCGCGAGCGCCGCCGCCATCGCCCCCGCGTTCCTCGACGCCGGCACTCAGCCCCTCGGCGCGACGATCCTGCGTGCCATCCAGGACACGCGTCGCTGGACGAGCGCGAATACGAATCTCGGTATCGTCCTGCTTCTCGCGCCGCTCGCGCGCGCCGCGAGCTCGTCCCATCCGGAATCGCTTCGCGATCGTGTGCGAAACGTGCTCGCATCCACGACCGTCGCCGATGCGGACGCCGTCTTCCGCGCCATTCGGCTCGCACGTCCGGGCGGACTCGGCGACGCATCTGCACAGGACATCGAGAGCTCGCCGACGGTCACGCTCACCGAGGCAATGGAGCTCGCCGCCCATCGCGATGATGTCGCACGCGAATACGCCACCGCGTATGCGCGCACCTTCACCATCGGTACGCCAGCGCTCGAAGGTGCGCGCGCGGCCGGACTCGAGTGGACCGACGCCATCGTCGAGTGCTACCTCGCCCTGCTGGCCGACTCGCCAGACACACTCATCGTTCGCAAGCTCGGCCCGGCGGCTGCACGCGAAGTGCAGTCGAGAGCCATCGAGGTCCGCGCGGCTGGTGGCATGCGTACAACTGCCGGTCGCCGCGCGGTGGCCGCATTTGATCTGGCACTCCGAAATACCGAAAATTCCAGGAACCCGGGTACGACTGCAGACATTACGGCTGCGGCTGTCTTTGTCGTGCTATTGACCGGCGGCTGGAACTCACGTAGTGGTAACGCCCGTAGTCGACAAGGAGGATTGGAACGGTGAGTGAGGAAAATGCGTTTCGAGTATCAGTCACCAAGGATTACCTCGTTTTTGCCGCAGCACACTTCATCACGTTCGCCGGACACCGATGTGAATCGTTGCACGGGCACAACTACCGGGTGGGGGTGACGCTCGAAGGAGGTCTCGACGAGGAAAGCTGGTACGTCGTCGATTTCTCGTTCGTGAAGAAGCTCATGAAGCGGCTCTGCGATCAGATCGATCACAAGGTGCTGCTGCCGCTGCAGAATCCGAAGTTGCAAGTGACGACCGAGGGAGATCGCGTGTTCGTCGCCTACGACGGCAAACCGCGATACATGTTTCCGCTGTTTGACTGTGCACTGCTCGAGATTCCAAACACGACTGTCGAAATGTTGGCGCAGTATCTCGCCGGGCGGGCTCGCGGCGAATTGATCGGAAAGCAGTTCGCAAGGCTCGAGGTGATCGAGATCGAAGTCGAGGAGAACTTCGGCCAGTCCGCGTTCTATCGCGAACACCTTCGCTAGCCGTATTACACGTCATTTTTTTCGAGGACCAAATGCTCGCGTCTCTACTGCTTGCCACGACTCTCGCGGTTTCCGCAGCCACGCCGCGGTCGCCTCTGGTCGAGCCGCAGATTTCGATCAGCGTGGATTCCGCCCACAATGAGGTGACTGTCACCGCCGGTCCTTACGACCTGCCGAACATGCCGCCGGAGATGGCGGAGATGCACATGGGCTCCCCGCAGGTGCTGCGCTTCGATTGGCCGATCGATGGTGGGCTCCGCGGTTTCAATCTTTCCATGCAGACCGAAGACGGCAAACCGCTTCCCAAGTCCGTCATTCACCATCTCATCGCGGTGAACTTCGACCGTCGTCAGATCGTGTATCAGATGGTCGAGCGACTCTTTGGCTGGGGCAAGGAA
>DATGDQ010000014.1:0-4654 GCA_035310785.1 Gemmatimonadaceae bacterium
GAAGTAGCCGTCGGTGCGCGGTCGTTCATCTCGGAAAGGACTCCAGGTGCCGCCGGAGAGATGGCAGCACTCGAGTCGCGCTTCGTGGACGGTGCGGGTCTTCGAGCGTTCGTATCGGTCGATGGAGTGGTCGCCGGTGTCGTCGAATACGCGGATCGCATTCGCGATGACGCGCGCACCGTGATGCGGGACCTCCGCGCGCTCGGCATTCGGCGCATCCTCCTGCTCTCCGGAGACCACGAGGCGAACGTACGGCAGGTCGCGAGCGAGTTGGGCATCACCGATGCGCGCGCCGACCTCCGGCCGCAGGACAAGGCAGCCGTCATTCGTCGATTGCAGGATGAGGGCGAGCGTGTGCTCATGATCGGCGATGGCATCAACGATGCTCCGGCCATGTCGGCGGCGACCGTCGGCGTTTCACTGTCGGCGCACGGAGGCGGGATCACCGCAGAAGCGGCCGGCATCGTGGTGCTCGCCGACGAGCTCTCGCGTGTTCCCGAGGCGATCAGGATCAGTCGCCGGACGATGAGGATCGTGCGGCGAAGTCTCTCGATAGGGCTCGGATTGAGCGGAGCGGCGATGGTGCTCGCGGCAACCGGGCTGATCGCCGCACCCGTCGGTGCCCTCCTCCAGGAGGTCATCGACATCATCGCGATCCTCAACGCCTTGCAGGCCGCGCGCGCCTGACGGTCTGTCCGGTATTGCCCTACGCAGATTGCCCCCGTTGCTGACTGCGTGTTCTTCCGACCCTTCCCATACTGAGGTGGAACTAGCGGGCACTCATAATGACGGCCGGTCCACGAAGGAGGAGAGCATGCCGACAAAGAGCGCAGTCAACGGTGAGCGAGCGGAAATACCTACCGGCACGATCTCGGAGGTCGGGCGCGAGCTCGCCACGCGCTCGTACGCGCGGCGCGGCGTTCCAGCGAGAGCAGAGCCGATCCGCGTGATCCTCGTCGATGATCACAATCTCGTCCGCGCGGGAGTAAAGCTCGTCCTTCGCGCGTTCCCCGAGATCTGCGTCATTGGAGAGGCCAACAGCGGAGCGCAGGCACTCACGATGGCACTCCGGCTCCGGCCTGACATCATCGTGATGGATCTCGACATGCCGGATGGCGATGGGCTCACCGCAACGCGCACACTGCACGAGGCGCTGCCCGAGGTGGGCGTGCTCATCGTCACGATGCATACGGAGGAGGAGCAGCTCCTGCCGCTGCTGAAGGCTGGTGCCCGCGGCTTCCTGTCGAAGTCCGCCGTCGAGCGCGAGCTCGGCGAGGCGATTCGTGTGGTCGCGTCGGGCGAAGTGTACGTGCGCCCGGCGGTGGCGAATGCGCTCGCCGAATCGAAAATCCCGAGTGCACCGAGCCGCATCGACGCGCGCTCGCGCATGGCAGTCCTGAGCAAGCGCGAACAGGCGGTGCTCACGCTCACCGCGCGCGGCTACAACGGTCCAGAGATCGGGGAGCAGCTCGGCATCACCGCCAAGACCGTCGACACGTACAAGCAGCGCATCGAGGACAAGCTCGGCATGTCGCACCGCTCCGAGTACGTGAGGCTCGCGCTCGAGGCGGACCTGCTGGTCGAGACTTCCACGTCATGAAAAGGTGCCAAGCGAACTGGTTGCATCACTGAACCAGTTCGCTTGGCACATCGCGACTACGCGACGATCGCGAGCCGATCGTCGACGGCCGTGACGCCACTCGTGTTCCAGGCAGCGCGCTCCGCATCCGCCTTCTCCGACCACGAGCGCACCGTTCCACTCAGGATCACCTTGCCACCACTCGCATCCACCTGAATCTTCTTCGAATCGGCGTCGGCGGATCTCCGCAGCGCGTCCTTGATGTGCTGCGCTACATCGAACTTCGAAACGCGAGTCTTGATGGTGAGGAGGTTCGAGACACCCTTGACGCCGATCAGGTAGCGAACCACGCGTTCCGCTGCATTCCGCTGGAACTGCCAGTCGACCTCCCCTTCGAGCGTGACCCAGCCGTTCTCGACGCGCGCCTTGATGTTCTGGTGTGGCACCTCGATATCCCAGGCGAGGGTATTCAGAATCTGGTGCGCGAGGTCGGTGTCGGATTGCTGGAACGCGTCGGGGGCCTTGATGCTCAACTCCTGCGCGACTGCGCGTACGCCGGCGACGCGCTCTACCGCCTCGACCGCGGCCAGCTTCTGAGCGAACGAGGGAACCGATCCGGTGAGCGTGACCACACCGCTGCGAACCGAGATTCCGATCTCATCATCGATGATTCGTGGATCCCACTTGAGCTCTTCGCTCACGTCTCTCTGCAGCTCGGTATCGGATTTCATGTGACTATCTCTCCAATTCGTGGTTGTGTCCGGCGACCCTTGTCTCCGCGTAATCGCTCCTGTGTACCGGATGATGCGCGATCGGCGTGGTTCCGGGAGTCAGGCGCCAGCCGACATTCGACGCTGCAGCGGCGCGACACGCGCCGGATCTCTCGACTGTCGCGACCGTACGGTGCTACCTGACGGCGCACCGCGCCCGTGAGCCCAATTCTTCGGCGGGACGATCACTCGGTCGAAATCATCTGCGAGGCACACATGCCCACGACTTCATCACTCCCCACCCCCACAGCCCCACGGAATTCGAGCGAGGTTGCGCACGATTCGCGAGAGGCGTCGATAGTCACCGATGTGGGTCCTCCGTTGGTCGAGAGTTCCGCTGAAGGCAAGTCAGCCCCTTTCGATCTCGAAGGTCGTGCCGTGCTGCTCGCAATGGATGGATCGGCGGGAGCGGCCGCCGCGGCACGGGTGGCGCTCGCGCTCGCGACTGCGCGCGGTGCGGTCGTACATGTGCTGCACGTCATCGACTCGCGCGCCGTTCCCTTCCCGCCGGCGTTGGACGTCGCCTTGGCGGTTGCGGATGCAAACCGGGATCTCACCACGCATCAGCAAGAGATGCAGGAGGTGCGATCTTCGCTCGCCGCGATCGCCGGACGGGTGATCGACTGGCCCATTCGCGTGGCCATCGGCGCGCCGTCAGCCACGATCGTCGACGAAGCTCAGCGCATCGACGCCGCGCTCGTGATCGTGGGATTACACAAATACGGCCGCGTCGATCGTGCGCTCAACAATGAGACGGCACTGAACGTCATCCGCAGATGCAGTTGCCCCGTGCTGGGCATCGTGCCTGGAACGACGGACCTCCCGATCCACATTCTCGTCGCAACGGACTTCAGCCCCGTGAGCATGGCCGCCACGCGCGCGGCAAGAGCGATCGCGGATCGCCATGCTGCATTCGTGCTCGGGTATGTTCCGCCCATCACCGCGCTCCTCGGCGACGAGGGCGAGAAGACGATTCACGATCTCGGTGTCCGCGCTGCATTTGCGCAGGCGTCGCGGCAGCTGGGCGAAGAGGGACTCGCCTTCGATCACGTCGTATTGCAGCACGATCTGTCCTTTTCGACTGCTGCAACTCTTCTCAGGCATGCGGAGAAAACGAGCTGTGACCTCATCGCAGCGGGCAGCGCGAGGTTGAGCCGTCTCGAGCGCTGGATGATAGGAAGTGTCAGCACGGAGCTGGTGCGCGATGGCAGTCGCTCGGTGCTGATCGTTCCTCCTCGCAGCAAGTAAGGCTTCGTCAGGTCGCGGCGGGAAGTCGGAGAGTGAACGTCGCTCCCCCGCGATGATTTCGCTCGACCCAGACTCGCCCTCCGTGTGCCTCGACGATGCCGCGCACGATGGCGAGGCCCATCCCGGTGCCGCGCACGCGCGAGTCGTGCCGGGCAGTCCAGAATCTGTCGAAGATGTGGGGTACATCCTCCTCGGGAATACCCGGCCCGTTGTCCGCGACGGAGAGACGAACGCCATCGCCGTCGGTCTCCGCGCACATCCGAATCTCGCCACCGTCGGGAGTGAACTTGAGCGCGTTCCCGATGAGATTGCCGAGCGCCTGAAGCAGGCGATCGGCATCACACACGATCGTCGGCAGTTCGTCCGGAAGCTCCGTTACCAGCGTAACGCCCTGCGCGGCCGCCAGATCCTCGAACGAGAGCGCAACCCTGGTCATGAGCAGCACCGGATCCTCCTCGCGACGCACGAGCGATAATCCGCCTGCTTCGATCGCTGCGACATCCAGCAAGTCCTGGATGAGACGCTGCGCCCAGCGCGCGGATTCCTGAATGGTGCGCACCGCCTCGATGTTGCGTGCCGCATCGCCGAACCCTGCCCCGGCCAGCGACGCAGCGCACATGGAGATCACCGCGAGCGGATTGCGCAAGTCGTGGGACACGACGCCGAGGACGTCGTCGCGCGCACGAATGGCCAGCTGGGAGCGCCGGTAGAGTTGCGCGTTGTCCACGGCCGAGGCGGCGCGTTGGGCGAGCTCGATCGCGAGCGACATGTCCTCTGAATCGTAAGGCGGCCTGTTTCTGTCGCGCGCGAAGAGGAGCGCGCCGAGCACGCGATCACGGGCGCGCAGCGGAACGATCAGCATGGAAGCCGGCGCCAGCGCCCGGAGAATGGCGAGATGTTCAGCGTCGTCGGCGATATCGACGAAGAGCTGATCCGTCACGTCGACGAGCTCGGCCTTGCTGTCGAAGATCGTGCGCCGCGTGAGATAGTGGGCCTGCGATCGCGGATACTCACGCAGACGTGCGGCGAGCTCCTGCTTCTCGGGATCCTCGTGCAC
>DATGDQ010000015.1:0-9842 GCA_035310785.1 Gemmatimonadaceae bacterium
ACGATCCGCGCACCGCCTTCGCGACCTCCTTCGCCACGCCGATGTTCGACGCGTCGCCCAGATACACGTTGTAGGCGACGAGAAACGGTCGCGCGCCGATCGCCACGGTGCCTGCGGTCGGATGCGACCGTGGCGGCCCAAAATCCGGCGTGCGCACGGGCGACGTGCCGATCTCCTCGCGGATCTTTTCGAATTCGCCGCGACGGATGTCCGCCAGATTCTCGCGCACGGGACTCGTCGCAGCGCGCTCGTAGAGGAACACGGGAATGCCGAGCTCGCGTCCCACACGCTCGCCGAGCGTGCGTGCGAGGGCGACGCACTGATCCATCGTCGTGCCCTCGAGCGGGATGAAGGGAACGACATCCGTGGCGCCCATGCGCGGATGCGCGCCACTGTGCGCGTTGAGGTCGATCGTGTCGCGCGCCGCCGAGATGCCGGCGAACGCGGCATCCACCGCGGTCTCCACTGGCGCGACGAAAGTGACCACCGTGCGATTGTGCGACTCATCGGAGGAGACATCGAGCACGACCACGCCACTCACGGCGGCGATCGCGTCACGAATCGACTGGATGATTTCCGGGCGGCGTCCCTCGCTGAAGTTCGGAACGCATTCGACGAGCGTCATGGCAGGGGTATGTTCTTCGGTTGGGGAAGCGAGCCTGCCGGAGTGGCGTCGGCCAGCGTGCGAGCGAGCCACGCATGCATTTCGGGATTGCCCGCGAGGAGTGAGCTGTCCGTGAGCGGCACGGCGCCGCCGCTCACCGTCGTCACCACACCGCCCGCCTCGCGCACGAGCAACATCCCGGCCGCAAAATCCCACGGCTTGAGCGTGAGCTCCCAGAATGCGTCGAACTGTCCGCAGGCGACGTGCACGAGGTCGAGCGCAGCGGATCCGGGACGGCGCATCCCGGCGGTGAGTGGGGCGACCGCGGCGAAGTGGCGAAGATACGTGTCGAGCGGGGCGCCGGCGCCGAAGGGGAACCCCGTCCCGATGAGCGCGCGCGATGGATCGTCGATGGTGGAGACGGAAATCGGCTCGCCGTTCCGGAATGCGCCACCGCCGCGGATCGCCGTGAAGCGCTCGTTCGCCGGGATCGCGATGATCACGCCTGCCACCACCTCTCCACGAATCGCGGCCGCGATCGACACTGCGTACTCGGGAAATCCGTGCAGAAAGTTGGTGGTGCCGTCGAGTGGATCGACGATGAACGACACCTCCGCATCCGTCGACAGATCGGGTGAGAGCTCCTCGCCGACGATGAGTGCGCCCTCGTAGCCGTCGGTCAGCGCGTGACGAATGATCCGCTCGGCGCCGGTGTCCACATCGCTCACGAAATCCGTGAGCGACTTCGCGCGCCACTCGATATCCGGACGATTCGCCTCGCGCGCGCGAATGAATCGCGCACCCTCGATCGCGGCCGTTTCGATGTGCTCGAGCAACGCAGTCGCGTGAAATGAGCTGTCTTGCACCGCTATTTGCGCGCTCGTAGCTTGGTCGGATGTCGACAATCTTCAGCGGGATTCAACCTTCGGGAGAGCTGCACATCGGTAACTACCTCGGCGCCGTCAAGAACTGGGTCGAGCTGCAGGACAGATACGATTGCATCTATTGTATCGTCGACTATCACGCGATCATCGGGAGCTTCGAGCCCGCGGATCTGCGGCAACGCACGAGGCAGATGGCGGTGTCGCTCCTCGCCTCCGGCCTCGATCCGAAGAAATCTACGCTGTTCGTGCAGTCGATGGTGCCCGAACATACGGAGCTCGCGTGGATCTTCAACACGGTGACGCCACTCGGTGAGCTCGAGCGGCAGACGCAGTACAAGGAGAAGGCGCAGCGTCACGAGAGCGTGAATGCCGGCCTGCTGATCTATCCCGTGCTGCAGGCGGCGGACATCCTGCTCTATCGCGCCGATCTCGTACCAGTGGGTGAGGACCAGGTGCAGCATCTCGAGCTGGCGCGCGAGGTGGCGCGCCGATGGAATGCGAAGTTCGCGAGCGACTACTTTCCCGAGCCCAAGCCGCTGCTCACGGCCACGCGCCGCATCATGGGACTCGATGGCCAGGCGAAGATGTCGAAATCGCTCGGCAACACGATCGGTCTGCTCGAGTCCCCTGACGAAGTGTGGGCAAAGCTGCGGCCCGCGATGACTGATCCCGCTCGCGTGCGGCGCACCGATCCGGGAACGCCGGAGGTGTGCAACATCTACCATTTGCACAAGGCGTTCAACGATCAGGCGACGGTCGAGCACGTCGCAACACAGTGCCGTTCGGCGGGTTGGGGATGTCTCGACTGCAAGAAGGTTCTCATGGACGGGATGATGCGCGAGCTCGGGCCCATTCGTGCGCGTGCCCTCGAGCTCGAAGCACATCCGGAGGTCGTGACTGACGCGCTTGCTGCGGGAGCGGCGCGAGTGGGCGAGATCGCCCGGCGCACCATGGCGACGGTGCGCGAGACCATGGGCCTCCGGTGAGTCGATTGGGAACGCCCCGCGCGGCGTGCGGCGCCCGTTTTGCACGCTAGAGCGCCATCTTTTTCAGGAGTGCATGATGGCGCAGGAACGCCGGACGAACGCGAGCGGACCGGAGGGGATGCTCACTCTGGTCTGTCTCACATGCGGCAATGAGTTGTTCTTCACGACCACACCTCCCGGGGACAGCGAGGCGTGCCCGAGATGCGGCAGCACCGTGTTCCGCAGCTTCTTCACACCCACCGTGCGCGATGAGGCAACGGAATCGATGCTGGAGGACACGGCTCGGTCGACCTCACTCGAGAGTGCGCCGTCCGAGCCTCCCACGGGCGATGTCCGCGACGTGAACAACCCCTGATCACACCAATGGCGAAACAGCTGACCGGAATCTTCGTCCCCGTCATCACCACCTTCGACGACTCGAGCGGCGAGCTCGCGAGCGGACCCTTTCGCGCGAACATCAAGGCGCACATGGCCGCCGGACTCTCGGGCGTGCTCGTTGCCGGTTCGACGGGAGAGGCCGCACTCCTCGATGAAGACGAGCGTCTCCGCCTCACCGAGCTCGCGCGACCGCTCATTCCGGATGATCGCTGGCTCTTCACGGGTACGGGCTCCGAATCGACGCGCGAATGCGTGCGTCGCTCGAAGGATGCGGCGGAGCGGGGTGCCGATGCCGTGCTGGTGGTGCCTCCGCACTACTACGGCGCGGCGATGACCGATGATGCGCTGTGGGCGCACTATTCGCGGGTAGCCGACGAGAGTCCGGTGCCGGTGATGCTGTACAACATTCCCAAGTACACGCATCTGCAGCTCGGTGCGAAGCTCGTGCACGCGCTGGCCGAGCATCCGAACATCTTCGGCATCAAGGATTCGACCGGCGACATGATCCAGCTCCGGGCGTATCTCGAGGCGCAGAGCGATCACTTCACCGTGCTCACGGGACACGCCGGCACGGTGCTCGACGCCGTCGGCTACGGCGCTCGCGGAGCGATTCTCGCCGCCGCACTATTCGCAGCGCCGCTCGTCTTCGATCTCATGGATGCGATCGCGCACAGTGACGGCGTGACCGCGAGCGAGATTCAGGCCCGGTTGCGTCCAATCGCGAAAGAGATCGTGGCGGAGCTCGGACCTCCGGGGATCAAGGTGGCCATGGACCTGGTGGGTCTCGACGGCGGACTGCCGCGCGGCCCGCTCCGCCCGCTCGGCACCGCCGAGCGCGAACGCATCGCCACCCTGCTCGGCACCGCAGGGCTCGCGCGCGTCGCGTAGCTGGTGAGCGCGGCGCGGGTACACCTCACCGCGATCGCATCCGCACCGCGTCCGGCGGGCAGCGAACCCGAGCGAAAGGCTCGCGAGTATTGTGCGGGAGTGTTGCGCGGCATTGGGTGTGATGTCGCGGAGCATCCGTTCGAATACTCGACGTTTCCGGGTAGGTGGGGCACTCCCCTGTTCGGAGCAGCCGTCGCTGTGCTCATGTTCGTGGCGGCGCGCGAGGGGCGGGGCGGGCATGGGGCGCTCGCGCTCGCCGCGCTCCTCATCGGCGCCGCGATCCTGAGCGCCTGCGGACGGTGGCTCGGGCGCAGCGGCGTGCTCGATCTCCCATTCGCTCGCGCACGGAGCACGAATCTCGTGGCGACGCGCGGCGCTCCGATGCTCTGGCTCGTGGCGCACCTCGACTCGAAGAGTCAGCCGATACCGATCGGCGTACGTGCAATCGCGATCATCGCCTGCATCATCGTGCTTGGCGTAGCGATGGGAGTCAGCGTCGCACAAATGGTCGTGTCGATGCCGCCGCTCGTGTGGCCTGCTCTCGCGGTCGCGGAGCTGCTCGCTGCGCTGCCGGTGATGGCGAGCGTGGTCGGCGCTCGCTCGCCGGGCGCGCTGGACGATGCGTCGGGCGTCGCGAGCCTTCTGCGCACGGTCGAGATGTTGCCGCGTGAGACGGCGATCGGCGTGTTGCTCACGAGCGCGGAGGAGCTCGGGCTGGCGGGCGCGCGCGCGTGGGCGCGCCAGGCGCCGCCATCGAGCGGGATCAACATCGACGGCGTCGACGATGTCGGCTCGATGCGACTCATCTGCAGTGGCCGCGCCCCACGCGCGCTTCAGCAGCGGCTCGGCACCTCCTGGCCGGCGGCGAGTCGGCTCGTGCCCGGCGTCCTCATGGACGGAGTGGCGCTGGCGGACGCGGGGTGGGAGATCGTGAACATCAGCAAGGGCGGCTGGCGAACCGTGAGCCGCATCCACACGCCGAGCGATGATCTGGCACACCTGGACGGCAGTGGCGTGGAGGAGTTGGCGCGGTCGCTGGCGATGTCGCTCACGGCGCCGGTCCCGCTCACACGCGAGCGACTCGTGTAGCACCGGCGTTGGGATCGTCCCCGGCCGGCATTAGCTTTCGGGGTAACCTCCCGCGCCGGCGGCCGTTCGTCCGCGCCTGCCCGCACACGCACTCTGGAAGGCATGTTCAGCTCATCGATTCGAACCCTCGTCGTCGTCGGCGCGCAGTGGGGCGACGAAGGGAAGGGAAAGCTCGTGGACGTGATCGCCGAGCGCGCCGATTGGGTCGTGCGCTATCAAGGCGGCGCCAATGCCGGTCACACCGTGAAGTTCGGCGATCGTGCATTCGTCCTTCACCAGATCCCCAGCGGCATTCTCCATCCCGGCGTGCGATGCGCGATCGGGAACGGCGTCGTGCTCGATCCCGAGACGCTGTTCACCGAGATCGATGAGCTGGTGCGCGATGGCGTCGACGTGGAGGGGCGACTGTACGTGAGCGACCGCGCGCATCTCGTGCTGCCGTATCACAAGCTCGTGGACGGGCAGAGTGCGGCGAGCAAGGCGATCGGCACTACGGGCCGCGGCATCGGACCGGCGTACGAGGACAAGATCGCGCGCCGCGGCGTCCGTGTGCTCGATCTGCGGCATCCGGAGAAGCTGCGCGAGCTGCTGGTGGCGGGAATCGCGCACGCCAATGCGCAGCTCGTCGCGTTCGGCTCGGACAAGCGCGCGAACGTCGAGGAGACGGTGCAGCTTCTCACGAAGCTCGCTCCGCGGCTGCTCGCGCTCGCCGACGATGTCGGGTTGTCGATGCATCGCGCCACGAAGTCGGGTGCCGCGATTCTTCTCGAGGGCGCGCAGGGATCGCTTCTCGATGTCGACCACGGCACGTACCCCTTCGTGACGTCGAGCAGTACGACGTCCGGCGGCGCGGCGACTGGCACCGGCATCGCGCCCACCGCGCTGGATGCGATACTGGGCGTCGTGAAGGCGTACACCACGCGCGTGGGGAATGGCCCGCTGCCCACGGAGCTCGAGGAGCCGCTCGCGAGCGAGGTGCGCAGGCTCGGCAACGAGTTCGGGGCGACGACCGGGCGGCCGCGACGCTGCGGCTGGTTCGATGCGGTGGTCGTGCGCTACGCAGCGCGTGTGAACGGGCTCACGGGGCTTGCCGTCACGAAGCTCGACGTGCTCGACACTCTCGACCGGATTGCGGTCTGCACGGGTTACAAGGTGAGTGACGAGGTGCACGAGGAGTTTCCCGGCGATCTCGTGCTGCTGGAGAGGGCAGTACCGGTGTACGAATGGTTCGATGGGTGGCGAACCAGTACTGCGGCCGCGCGCACGCTCGGCGAACTGCCGTCTGCCGCGCGGCGCTATCTGGATCGCATTCGTGAGCTCGCGGACACACCGATCTCCTATGTGAGTGTCGGAACGCACCGCGATCAGATCATCGGAGTGGAGTGATGGTGCCGGAACCGGAGGAGAGGGTGGATGTGGCGATCGTCGGCGCCGGGCCGTGCGGCCTCGCCGCCGCGGTCACGATGCTGCGCGCGCAGATGAGCTGTCTCGTGTTCGACGGCGGCGCCGTCACGAGCACGATCACGGCGTATCCGACGTACGTGAAGTTCTTTTCGACGGCCGAGAAGCTCTCCATCGGCGGGTTGCCGTTCACGATCGGGGACGACAAGCCCGGTCGCCGCGATGCGCTCGCCTACTACCGCTCGGTCGTGTCGTATTTCGGGATCCCGGTGCGACAGTACGAAAAGGTCACCGAGATTACGGGGAGCGAGGGTGACTTCGTCGTGCGCTCGCTGCGACGCGGAGGCGACGTGCGCGCAGTGCGCGCGAAGTACGTGATCATCGCGACGGGGTACTTCGGCTCGCCGAACCGGATCAACGTCCCTGGCGAGACGCTCGAGCACGTGACGCACGTCTACAAGGAAGGGCACGAGTCGTTCGATCAGGACACGGTGGTCGTCGGCGGCGGCAACTCGGCGGCGGAGGCGGCGCTCGATCTCTGGCGCAACGGCGCGCGCGTGACGCTCGTGCACTTCGGGCCCACCTTCGACATGAAGATCAAGCCCTGGATTCTTCCCGACCTGCAGAACCGGATCAAGGAGGGGAACATCACCGTGCGCTGGAACAGCCGCGTACGCGCGATCACTCCTCACACCGTCACGATCGACACGCAGGGAGTGAGCCCGACGCTTCCTGCGGATCGCGTCTACATCATGACCGGGTTTGCGCCGAACGTCGATCTGCTCCGACAGGTGGGCGTTTCGATCGATCCCGTGACCGGCGTTCCCGCACACGATGATGTGACGCTGGAGAGCGACGTTCCAGGTATCTTCATTGCCGGCGTCGTGGTGGCGGGCTTCGACGCGAACAAGGTATTCATCGAGAACGGCCGCTTCCACGGCGAAAAGATCCTCGCTCGCATTCTCGGACACGCAGCGCCGGCCGAGCCGGCGCTGAGCGCCGATCTCGACAGCTGATCGACTGGATCTCCTCATCACTCCCGAATTCGACGCATGACCACAAGCACATTCCCAGACGTGATGGAAAAGCTCGTGTCGTTGTCCAAGCGGCGCGGATTCATCTTTCAATCGTCCGAGATCTACGGAGGCACGGGATCCGTCTGGGACTACGGCCCGCTCGGCGTCGAGCTCAAGAAGAATCTGAAGGACCGCTGGTGGAACGCGATGGTTCGGATGCGCGACGACATCGAGGGACTCGACGCGGCGATCCTGATGCACCCGCGCGTCTGGGAAGCGAGCGGCCACGTGAGCGGTTTCGTCGATCCGCTCGTCGAATGCAGCAACTGCAGGAAGCGATTTCGTGCGGATGACGAGCGTATCAAAGGCACGCCAGGCACGCCGGATGTGCAGTGTCCTTCGTGCGGCATGAAGGGGACGCTCGGTGAGGCTCGCCTGTTCAATCTCATGTTCAAGACGTTCATGGGACCCGTGGAGGACACGGCGTCGGTGGTGTATCTCCGCCCCGAGACGGCGCAGGGGATCTACGTGAACTTCCTGAACGTGCAGCAGTCGACGCGGCAGAAGGTCCCCTTCGGCATCGCGCAGATCGGCAAGGCGTTCCGCAACGAGATCACCCCGGGGAATTTCATCTTCCGTACGCGCGAGTTCGAGCAGATGGAGATGCAGTTCTTCGTCGAGCCCGGAAGCGACATGGAATGGTTCGAGTACTGGAAGGCGCAGCGGCTCGAATGGCACCAGTCGCTCGGACTCGAGCCCTCGAGGCTCCGCTTTCATCAACACACGAAGGAAGAGCTTGCGCACTACGCGCGCGCGGCCTTCGATGTGCAATTCGACTTCGGCGGCTCACTCGGCTTCCAGGAGATCGAAGGCGTGCACAACCGCGGCGACTTCGACCTCAGCCAGCATCAGCAGTTTTCGGGGAAGAAGCTCGAGTACTTCGACCAGCCGAACAATCGTCGCTACACGCCATATGTGGTCGAGACGTCGGTGGGTGCCGATCGCACGACGCTTGCGGTGCTCGTCAACGCGTTCCACGAGGAGAACGTCGAAGGCGAGGACGAGGGGCGCACCGTGCTCAAGCTCCTGCCATCGCTCGCACCCGTGAAGGCGGGAATATTCCCGCTCGTGAAGAAGGATGGGATGCCGGAAATGGCACACCGCATCGCGGAGGATCTCAGACCGCTCTACCCGGTGTTCTACGATGAGTCGGGCGCGATCGGTCGCCGCTACCGGCGCCAGGACGAGATCGGCACGCCGTTCGGGATCACGATCGACGGCGATTCGATCGCGGACGGCACCGTCACGATCCGCGATCGCGACACGCTGCAGCAGGATCGCGTGCCGGCGGCCCGGCTGCGCGCCGTGCTTCAGGAGCGGCTGGCTGAATGACGATCTCGCTCGACACGCTCCGTCGTGAGGGCGACGAGTTTCATCAGACGATCTCGCGCGAGCTCTACCAGACGGGCTCGGGGCTGAAGAAGACGGCGGAGCTGCAGGCGATCTACGCGCGATACGCGAGGGTGCTCAGCGAGGATGCGCTCGGCATGGTGCGCGAGACGTTTCGCGACGCTCGCGATGGGAGTGAGGAGCAGCGCTCCGCGCGCATTCTCCTCGAGTGGCAAGCCGACGCGCAGGTGTCGCGCGAGCTGGCCGAGCTCGATGAGCGAGAGATCGCGTGGGAGTCGAGCGCGATTGCACGAGTGGAGGATGGGCGCGGGATCCAGTACCAGCAGATCGCGATCGACATCGCGAACGCACGGGATCGTGAGGAGCGGCTGCGACTCGAGCGCGCGCGGGCTGCGCTCGTGGCCAAGGAGCTCGCGCCGATGCGCCAGGAGCGCTTTCAGCGCGAGAAGGACATCGTCGAGGGCCTCGAGATCGCCGGAAGCTACAATGCGACGTTCACCGCGCTCAGCGGCGTGAACCTTCCGTCGCTGGTGGATGAGTGCAAGGCGTTCCTGCGCGACACGCAGGCGATGTGGGACGACGTATTCGGCGAAGTGGTTCGGCGAGAGCTGGACATCGATCCTCGCGACGCGACTCGCGCGGATGCGCTCGCGCTCATGCGCGCGCCTGCGTTCGATCCGTACTTTCCGAGCGCGCAGATGGAGCCGGAGGTGCGCCGGCAGGTGTCCGAGATGGGTGCCGACGCGACGGCCAAGGGTCGCGTGATCTTCGACACCGCGGACCGCGAGGGTAAGAGCTCGCGCGCATTCTGCGCCCCCGTGCGCGTGCCGCAGGAGGTGTATCTCGTCCTCCGCCCGCACGGCGGTCAGTCCGACTACCGCACGTTTCTTCACGAGCTGGGACACGCCCTGCACTTCGCGCACACCCGCCCCGACTACCCGTTCGAATATCGCTGGCTGGGCGACAACTCGATCACCGAGTCGTACGCCATGCTGTTCGACCATATGCTGCACCTCCCGGGATGGCTCGCGCGCTACACCGAGCTTGGCGCACCGCGCATCCCGCGCTTTCTCCGCGCCGCGGGGTTCGAGGAGCTGCAGTTCCTGCGTCGCTATTCCGCAAAGCTCATCTACGAGCACCAGCTGTACGGGGGCGAGCACTCGTGGCAGAGTCTCCCCGACATTTA
>DATGDQ010000016.1:0-9442 GCA_035310785.1 Gemmatimonadaceae bacterium
GCGCTCGGCGCGATCATCAACGACAACACCATTCCGCAGCTCAAGGTGGAGATCGTCGCGGGTGCGGCGAACAATCAGCTGCTCGAGCCGCGCCACGGCGATGCGCTCGAAGAGCGCAACATCGTGTACGCACCGGACTACGTCGCGAACGCGGGCGGCGTGATCAACGTGTATTCGGAGATTGCGGGATGGGATGCACAGCGCGCGCTGCGCAAGGCGGACGAGATCTACAACACCATTCTCGGAGTGTTCGAGATCGCGAAGAACGATCGCATCCCAACCTACGAGGCAGCCGATCGCCTAGCCGAACGGAGAGTAAAAGCGGTGGGATCGCTCGTGAAAACGTGGCCGCAATGGCCAAACCGCTGAAATAGCGTGGCGTTCGCGATGCGGACTTCCTAGTTTCCCGAGAGGCTCGGCGGATGCTCCGTCCGAGCCGCTCACGGAAACCCTCAACATCCGATACTCCGATGCTCTGGACCGATTGGGAATGCCGGCCGCCTGGCGCAAAGCTCCGTGAAGCCGATCCGGAGATCGCGAAGGTCATCGAGGAAGAGATTCTGCGGCAGGGAGAAGGGCTCGAGCTGATCGCGAGCGAGAACTTCGTGTCACCGGCCGTGATGGAGGCGATGGGCTCGCCGCTCACGAACAAGTACGCGGAGGGACTCCCGGGCAAGCGCTACTACGGCGGCTGCGAGGTCGTCGACGTCGCGGAGAATCTCGCGATCGATCGCGCGAAGCAGCTCTTCGGCGCCGATCACGCGAACGTGCAGCCGCACTCCGGCGCACAGGCGAATGCCGCCGTGATGCTCGCGTTTCTCAAGCCGGGCGATGCGATTCTCGGCCTGGATCTCTCGCAGGGCGGCCATCTCACGCACGGCTCGCCCGTGAATTTCTCCGGGCTCATCTACAAGGCATTTCACTACGGCGTCAACGACAACGGAATCATCGACTACGACCGCATGCAGGAGATCGCGCGAAAGGAGCGGCCGAAGATGATCATCGCCGGCGCGAGCGCGTACGCGCGCATCATCGACTTCGCGCCGTTCGCCGAGGTCGCGAAGGAGATCGGCGCGCTGTTCATGGTCGACATGGCGCATTTCGCCGGGCTCGTCGCCACTGGCTACCACCCGTCGCCCGTACCGTTCGCGGATGTCGTCACGACCACCACGCACAAGACGCTGCGCGGCCCGCGTGGCGGGATGATTCTCTGCAAGGCGGAACACGCGAAGGCAGTCGACAAGGCTGTCTTCCCCGGCACGCAGGGCGGGCCGCTCATGCACGTGATCGCGGCAAAGGCCGTGTCGTTTCGGGAAGCGCTGCAGCCCGAGTTCAAGGCGTACTGCGCGCAGATCATTCGGAACGCGCAGGCTCTCTCGACGGCTCTCGCCGGACGCGGATTTCAAATCGTCTCCGGAGGAACCGACAATCATCTCATGCTGGTCGACCTGCGCAACAAGGGCGTCACGGGCAAGGTGGCCGAGAAGGTGCTGGGCGATGCGGGGATCACCGTGAACAAGAACACGGTGCCGAAGGAAACGCAGTCGCCGTTCGTCACCAGTGGCATTCGCATCGGTACGCCAGCCGTGACGACGCGCGGCATGAAAGAGGAAGACATGAGTCGCATCGCCTCCTTCATCGATCGTGCGCTGGCGGCACCCGAGGATGCGGCGTCACTCGCCCGGATCAAGCAGGAGGTGAGGGAGCTCGCGAATGCATTTCCGCTGTATACCGTCGCGGAGGCGGGCGCAGGGCGGTTGTAATACTCGGTCCCGTTTCTCATCTTGTTGCAATCACGGGGGCGTGGTGCCTCCGGTGCGGATCTCACTGGAGGGCCAGCGGTTGCTCCTGGAGCGGTTTCGGGACGGCATCATGGATCGCATTCGCACGAAGGAGACGCGCTTCGAGGAAGACGCGTATCTGTTCGTGCTGAAGGCGCTCGAATATTCGCAGACGCGGCTCTCGGAGCGCCGGCACATTTCGGGGCGAGAGCTCGCGTTCTCGTGCCGCGATCTGGCGTTGCAGATGTATGGCGTCATGGCGCAGGTGGTGCTGGAGCATTGGGGAGTGCGCGCAACCTCCGATATCGGTGACATCGTGTTCGTGCTCGTGGACCTCGGCTATCTCATCAGCCAGCCGACGGACAATCGCGCCGATTTCATCGGGGTCTACAATTTCGATCGCGCCTTTGAGCACGAGTATCCCTGGAACGGGGCGGCACTGGTGTGAGATAGTGTGGGTGCAGAGCGGGGAGGTGACGGCATGGAAAGCAATGCGCTTCCGGAGTGCCGGAAATGTGGAAAGGGTGCGATGCTGCCGCTGAGCGACTATGGGCGGGATGGTGCACCGATCGAGTACAAGGCGTGGGTGTGCAGCAACCCTGATTGCGGCTTCAACATTCGGATCGACAACGGCGAGATCAGCTACGGCCGCACCGTCAGCCAATCGCACAAATGAACGCTCGTACGGCGTCTGCAGTCCGCCGCGGCGGCCCAGGTGGCCGCCGTCTTTCGTTCCATCCTCTTTCGGTCGATCCTCCATCGTGAGCACCACGTGACGCTCGTGCGCGTGACCACGGCAGCGGAGGCGGCGGCGCTGGACGCGCGCGCGATCGAGGCGGGCACTCCATCGCGAACCCTGATGCAGCGGGCCGGCGAAGCTGCGGCCGCTGAAATTGTGCGCGCCTATCCGTTCGAGTGGGGCGCTGCCGTAAACGTCTTCACCGGCCCCGGCAACAACGGCGGCGATGGCTGGGTAGTCGCGCGAGCGCTCGCGAGCAGGGGAGCGCGCGTGTTCGTGCACGAAGCGGGGGAGCCGCGCAGCGAGGAGTCGAAGGCGGAGCGCGCGCTCGCCACTCCCATGGTCACGCAAGGGGAGTCTCCGGAGGCGCGACTCGTCATCGACGCGCTGCTCGGGGTCGGAGCGAAGGGCGCGCCACGGGACGAGATCGCGGCCTGCGTCGCGCGCATTGCCTCGGCGCGCGCGAATGGCGCGGCGGTCGTCTCGCTCGACGTGCCGAGCGGACTCGATGCGGATACGGGCGGCGCGAATGGCGCGGTGCAGGCGGACCTCACGATCAGCTTCGGATCCTTGAAGCGAGGACTCGCCGTCGCGCGCGGACATACGGGGCGAATTCTCGTCTGCGACATCGGGCTTGGCGATCCGCCCGACGATGCCATGCCACGGCTCGTCGATGCGCGATGGGCGCGTACGCACGTGCCGCGGATCGGCGCCGATGCGCACAAGGGCACGCGCAAGAAGCTCATCATCATCGGAGGGCAGGTCGGGATGGCCGGCGCACCGATGCTCGCTGCGCGCGCAGCCATGCGGAGCGGCATCGGCATGGTGCGCCTCGTGGTGGCGCGCGAGAATCTGGCGATCGTGCAGGCGGCGTTGCCGGAGGCGCTTGCTCGGGCGTGGCCGGAGACAGCGGACGAAGCGCAGGACGTGATCACGGGCTGGGCCGACGGCGTGGTCATCGGCCCCGGGCTCGGTAACTCGTTCGGGAGCCGTACGCTCATCGAGCGTGTGCTCCGCGAGTATCGCGGACCCGTCGTGCTCGACGCCGATGCTCTCAACGTGTTCGCCGGCGAGTCGGAGCAGCTGGGAGAGCTCATCGGCGACCGACCCGCGCTGCTCACGCCGCATCCCGCGGAGTTCGCGCGCATGCTTGGCGTCCACATCAACGATGTGCTCTTGCGTCGATTCGGAATTGGCGTTGAGCTCGCGCAGCGCACGCGCGCGACCGTGCTGCTCAAGGGTGTGCCGACCGTCGTGTCGGAGGCGTCGGGGCGTCGGCTCGTGAGCTGTGCCGGCACGCCGGTGCTGGCGGCTGCCGGGAGCGGCGATCTGCTCTCGGGAATCGCGGGCACGCTGCTCACGCAAATGGGAGACGCGCACATCGCCGGAGCGTGTGCCGCGTGGGCGCACGGTCGCGCGGCGGAGATCGCGGCACGCGGCGACGTGCGCGGCGTGACGCTCGCGGAGATCGACTCTGCGCTGCGCGATGTGTGGAACGAGCCGCTGCCCGCACTCGAATCTCCCGTACTCGCCGATCTGCCGGCGGTCGGCGATCGATGATGAGCAGGGAACGGTGACCGAGTCGATCGAGCTCGGACCCGGGCGCGAGTTCGACATCATTCGGGAGCTCCTCGCACGCTGGGGCCCGCGTGCACTGGGCATCGGCGATGACGCGGCGATGCTCGAAGTCCCCGCCGGTGAGCAGCTTGTCGTGAGCGCGGACAGCTCGGTGGAGCACATTCACTTCGAGCGCGCGTGGCTCACGCCGCACGAGATCGGATATCGCGCGACGATGGCGGCGCTGAGCGATCTCGCCGCGATGGCCGCCGCACCGCTCGGCGTGCTGCTCGCGATCGGTCTTCCCAAGTCGTGGCTCGATGCGGTTGCCGAGCTGGGAGATGGAGTGGGCGAGGCGCTCGATCGCGCGTACACCCTGGTGCGAGGCGGCGACATCACGGGCGCGAGCGAGCTCACCCTCGCGCTCACGGTGCTCGGGAGCACATCGGCGCCGCTCCGTCGCAACAGTGCGCGCATCGGCGATACCGTGTACGTCACCGGCACGCTCGGCGGTCCGGGCGCGGCGCTCGCGGCATGGCAGCGCGGCGATGTGCCGAGCGCCGCCGCGCGCGAACGCTTCGCGCGCCCCGTTGCGCGCATCTCCGAGGCGATCTGGCTCGCTCGCTCCGGCGCGCGAGCCGGTATCGACATCTCGGACGGACTGCTCGCCGATGCGGGCCACATGGCCGCGGCGAGCGGCGTGCGCATCCAGATCGATCTCGACGCGCTCCCCCTGCACGACGGCGTGACTGCGCACGATGCGGCCATGAGCGGCGAGGAGTACGAGCTGATCGTGTGCGCACCCGCGCTCAATGTGAGTGCATTCACGCGCGCGACGAGGCTCTCGCTCACCGCGGTGGGACGCGTGATGGAGCCAGTTCCGGACGGCATCGGGGTGACGGTGCGCATGAACGGCGAGCGGCTGGCGCCCGCGGAGGGGTTCAGCCACTTTTCCTGAACATGCGCGCGTTTCTCGCTTATCCCATGATGGTGCTGATGACGCTGATCTTCATCGTCCCCATCACCGTCATGACGCTGCTTCGAATTCCGATTCCTCCGGACAGCGTGGTGGGCCGCGGCGGCCACTGGTGGTCGTACTGGGTGCTCAAGGTTTCCGGCGTGAAGGTCGTGGTGCGCAATCCGGAGCGCGTGAGTCGCACGGAGTCGCGCGTATACGTGTCCAACCACGTGAGCTGGTTCGAGATCTTTGCACTCGCGACCGTCATTCGTCGCTATCGCTTCGTCGCCAAGAAGGAGATCAGGCGCGTGCCGCTGTTCGGGCGCGCCGCTGGCCAGGTGGCAGCGATCTACATCGAGCGCAACAACAGGAAGGCTGCATTCAGCGCGTACGAGGAGGCCGCGGAGCGCATCAAGAGTGGGCTCAACGTGGTCGTGTTTCCGGAGGGGACTCGGGGGCGCTCGTACGAGCTTCGCCCGTTCAAGAAGGGGCCATTCGTGCTCGCGATCGCCGCCCAGGTGCCGATCGTTCCGGTGCTGAGCTGGGGATCGAAGGAAGTGCAGGCAAAGGGTGAGATCGCGATACATTCAGGAACGATCGAGCTGACTTTTCTCGAGCCCGTCGAGACGAAGGGACTCACCTACGACGATCGTGATGCGCTCGTCGAGACCGTATGGAACCGGATCGCGGCCGCGCTCGAGGAGAAGGGCGTGCCGATCCACCGACCAACCGAATCAGAAGCCACCGCTGCTCAGGCCGAGTGACCGCAGTGGCAACCGCACTTCAACCGAGTAATCCATGTCAGAGATCGTAGACATCACCGCGCGCGAGATCCTGGACAGCCGGGGGAATCCCACCATCGAGGTCGACGTGCTGCTCGAGAGCGGTGCGATGGGCCGCGCGGCGGTGCCGAGCGGCGCGTCCACCGGGGAGCACGAGGCGCTCGAGCTGCGCGATGCGGATCCCAAACGCTACCTCGGGAAGGGCGTGCTGCGCGCGGTACAGCACGTCGAGGAGACGATCGCGCCGGCCGTGCGTGGAATGCAGGCGGTCGATCAGATCGGGCTCGATCGTGCGTTGCTCGATCTCGACGGCACGCCGAACAAGGAGCGACTTGGCGCCAACTCGATCCTCGGCGTCTCGCTCGCGACGGCGCGAGCGGCGGCCGAGGAGCTCGGGCTCCCTCTGTTCAGGTATCTCGGAGGACCGATGGCGCGAACGATGCCCGTGCCGATGATGAACATCCTGAACGGCGGCGCGCACTCGACGAACACCGTGGACTTTCAGGAGTACATGATCGTCCCCGTCGGGGCCGAGACGTTCGGAGAGGCGCTGCGCATGGGCGCCGAGGTCTTTCACTCGCTGAAGAAGGTGCTCGTGAAGCGCGGGCTGGCGACGAGCGTCGGTGATGAGGGCGGCTTCGCGCCGGATCTCAAGAGTGATGAGGACGCGCTCACGATCATCATCGAGGCGATCGAGGCGGCGAAGTATGTTCCGGGAAAGCAGATCGCGCTCGCCCTGGACTGCGCGGCGAGTGAGCTGTACGACAAGCAGGGGAAGTACACGTTCAAGAAGAGTGGTGCGGGAACGCTCGATGCAGGCGGAATGATCGACCTCTTCGCGAAGTGGATGGAAGAATATCCGATCGTGTCGATCGAGGATGGGTTGGCCGAGGATGACTGGGATGGGTGGGCGCAGCTGACGACGGCGCTCGGCGATCGCGTGCAGCTCGTAGGGGACGATCTGTTCGTGACGAGCACGGAGCGTCTCGCGCGCGGCATCGAGGGCCATATCGGCAACGCGATCTTGATCAAGGTCAATCAGATCGGCACGCTCACGGAGACGCTGGAGGCGATCGAGATGGCGAGGTCCGCGGGGTATCTCTCGATCATCTCGCATCGGTCGGGCGAGACGGAGGATACGTTCATCGCGGATCTCGCGGTGGGAACGGGCGCTGGACAGATCAAGACGGGTTCCGCATCGCGCACGGATCGCGTTGCCAAGTACAACCAGCTCCTGCGAATCGAGGAGATGCTGGGCGACGCCGCGGAGTATCCCGGCGGCGCGATCTACGGGCTGTAATCGGCGAGAGACAGCGCGCAGATGAGAGAGTCGATGCGGCGCCTCGTCTGGATCGTGCTCGGAGCGCTCGTGCTCATCTACGCGCTGCAGGGTGGGGAATACAGCACAACGGCGCTCCTGTCGCAGCGTGCGCGAGCGAAGCGAATGCGGGCGTCGATGGACTCTCTACGCCACGAAATCGACTCGCTCGCGAAGGTGAAGAAGGCAGTACAGGCGGATCCCGCGGTGCAGGAGCGGATTGCGCGCGAGGAGTTCGGAATGGTGCGAGGCAACAAGGAGATCTTGTATCGATTTGCTGAGCCGGACAGCGCGCGCAAGCCTTGACTTGGATCAGCGACCGCGGGATATTTGACGTCCTGGCGCGGGGTGGAGCAGCCTGGTAGCTCGTCGGGCTCATAACCCGAAGGTCGCGGGTTCAAATCCCGCCCCCGCTATTGCGAAGTACACGAGACGCCGAGCCGAGCGATTGGTCCGGCCTTTTTCGTATGCGTGTTCTCGAGTCCTGTCACAACTCCGAGCCTTCGCGCGATCCCCTTTGAACGCTATCGGGGAGAATTGCGTGTACCTGTTGATTGCCGGCGTGTTGCTGACTGCGACCTCAGCCAGTGCCGCGTTCCACGAGCTCCGATCGGATTCGATTGTCCCCGACACTTCGATCGTGGCGCAGGCCGACTCCTCGACCACTCCTCCGAACATCGGAACGCGTCCGTCGACCACGCCTGCTCTCGGCACCATTGAGTCGGTGGAGACGGCAACGTTCGTCCTCTCCGCGTCATCGCTGCCTGCGGACGAGCGTGTCGACGCGACGCTGGATGCGGTAGCGCTCGTCGGTGATTCGATCGCGGATCCGCTCCGGCTCTCGGACACCACGTTTCGGTCGCGGCGTCCGCGTGCGATCGAGTACAGCGAGGCGTACCACACACGGCTCAAGATTCACCAGATCGGAGCCTACGCGATGCTCCCGCTGTTCATCAGCGAGTACATCATCGGGCAGAAGCTGCTCACGAGCACCAATCGCTCGCAGAGTCTCAAGACGGCGCACAGCCTCATCGCGGCCGGGTTGGGCGTGGTGTTCGTGTCGAACACGATTACCGGCGCGTGGAACATGTGGGATGCGAGGAAGGATCCGAACGGACGTGCGCGGCGCGAAATCCATTCCGTGCTCATGCTCGCATCCGATGTCGGCATGGTCGCGACGGCCATGTCTGCGAGCAAGGCGAAGCGGTCACTGGTCGACGCGCGCCGTCATCGCACCATCGCCATCAGCTCGATCGCGCTGACTGCGATCGGCAGCGGCATGATGTGGCTCTGGAGGAATTGAAGATGTTGCTGGCACCGCTCGCGCATCTCGAGCATGTCACCGCGCCGTGGCAATCCGTGTTCAGCAACTCGAAGGTGATCGCGACCTCGGTCACAGGCGCGCATCTGTTCGCGCTCTTCATCGGAGGCGGTTTCGCCATCGCCGCGGATCGCTCGACACTTCGGGCACTCCGAGGCGATGTGCAGACGCGCGCGCGACAGCTCGCGGAGCTGCGGCACGTGCACCGTCCCGTGTTGATCGCATTGGCGGTGATGGTCGTGAGCGGCCTCATGCTCGCGTTGTCGGACGTGAAGACGTTCGCGACGTCTCCGACGTTCTGGATCAAGATGACGCTCGTGCTCCTCCTGATCGTGAATGGAGCGGTACTCACGAAGACGGAGCAAGCGCTGGGACACGGGGGTATACCAACGGAGCATCAGGAGCAGCACCTCTGGAATCGACTGCGCACGAGCTCCTGGTGCAGCCTCTTTCTCTGGTCGGCGATCGTGATCGCCGGCGTCATCCTCCAGAACGCATCCTGACTCATTTGCCACATGACGGATAGAGACATGAACGACGCGCGGTGCGCCTCGTGCGAGCTCGATGGAGGTCGTCGTGCGTTCATCAGAAGCACGATGTTCGCCGTTGCGAGTGCCCTCCTCGCGGTCGGAGCGAACGGCGCCACGGCGTTCGCTGCTCCCCTCGAGATGGTGTCCGGCCGCAGACGCGGCCAGGGCGTGCGCTATCCGATCCCCACCGCGGATGGGGCACAGATCGACAAGGACAATCAGGTCATCCTCGTCCGCTGGGAGAACACGGCGTATGCCTTCAACCTCTCGTGTCCGCACCAGAACACGGCGCTGCGGTGGGATGATGCCGATCACCGGTTCCAGTGCCCGAAGCATCACTCGAAGTATCGCCCCGACGGCGAGTTCATCGAGGGACGGGCGACGCGGGGCATGGATAGGCTGGCGATACAGCGAGAGGGCAACGATCTCGTGGTCGACGTCGACAAGATGTTCAAG
>DATGDQ010000017.1:0-16663 GCA_035310785.1 Gemmatimonadaceae bacterium
GGACTGCATGACGTAAGGCTGAGGCTGGCCCACGACCATATTGGTGGTCAACTCGATCAGCTCTCCAAGCTGCCCACCAGCCGCTCGCGCCAATACCGCTGCGTCCGCAAAGGCCTGCCGATACGCATCCGCCAACGCCAACCGCCGCAACGAGTCCGGCATCGAGGAATGCAAGTCCAGAGAGCTCACGTCGTTCGCTCCCTTCGCTATCGCCGCGTCGATGAGTGCACCCACCTGTTCGACCTTTCGCACCTCTACTCTGAGCGTGTTCGTTGCGACGTAACCCGTCACTCTCGGAGCCTTGTCGCCCGCTTGTGGATTGAACTCCTGCTCTGCGGTCAGATTGTAGTTGATCGTCGAGATCTGCTCTGGTGCAATTCCCTGCGCGCGAATCGCATCGATCACCGCGCGCTGTTTTACTGCATTCTCGGCGCTTGCCTTCGCTGCTGTCGTTGCCCGTGTCTGTACACCCATTGAGATGGTCGCACGGTCCGGCGTGTAGCGTGCCTCACCGGTCGCACTGGTGCTGATCTCCGACGGAGGTCGCACGGCGCTCGGAACCGTTGCAACCGGCTGCTGCGCTACCAGCTGGGTCGCGGCGATGGTAATGGCAAGAGGAGCGATGATCGCGGGCAAGTGTCTCATGATAGTCTCCATCAGATTTGGTGATCCAAGAATCGACTTCGTCGCGGCATTGACAGTAGAGGAGCGTGCAGATTAGTAGCGGGCTGACACTAAATCAAACGATCCACTGGCGTGTATACGACCGCAGATGTGCCGCAACCCGAGACTTCGTATAGTACTAGCCGGAGTTCCCTACGATGCCACGTTCGATTGCGTCACGTCCGCTGCCATCAAGCGACGACGCTCGATCTCGAGCACGAGGTTCTGCAAGTCGTTGGGACTCACACCCGGCACGCGGGAGGCTTGAGCAAGTGTTCGCGGGCGAAGTTGAGCGAGCTTCTGCCGCGCCTCCGTGCTGAGCGAACGCAGCTCTGCATACGGCATCGCCGGAGGGAGCTGGAAGTCACCCATGCGCTTCATCTTCTCCGCCTGTACCCGCTCGCGCTCGAAGTACCCCGCATACTTGAGCTCGAGCTCCGTCGTGATCAGTGCCTCGCGCTCGAGTGAGGCGCCGACCCCGGCCGCTTGGAACAGCGCTGCCAGCGAGACGTTCTGTCGTTTCGCAATCTCCGCGACACGCATGGCATGTGGCAGCGGCGTGCTCTCCGCAGTCGTGAGCAGCGTGGCGATCTGCTCCGGTCGCACGCTCGTCGACTCGGCCAATGCACGAGCGTCTGCCTCCATCGCGAATCGCCGCTCTGCGATTCGCTGCTCGCGGTCAGTCAGCATGCCCAAGTCGATGGCGATCGGCGACAATCGCCGCAGCGCATTGTCCTGACGGACGGTGAGACGAAACTCCGAGCGCGACGTGAAGAGCCGGTACGGCTCATCGACTCCACGTGTCACGAGATCATCTACGAGCACGCCGATATAGGAGCTCTCTCGCCCGAAGATGATCGGCTCTGCGCCACGTACGGCGAGCGCCGCATTCATGCCGGCGACGACACCCTGGCCTGCTGCCTCCTCGTACCCTGTAGTGCCGTTGATCTGTCCGGCGAAGTACAAACCGGCGAGTGCCTTGACCTGAAGCGAGGCGTCGAGCTGTGTGGGCGGGAAGTAGTCGTATTCGATGGCATAACCCGCGCGCGTCATGCGTGCATGCTCGAGTCCCGGAATCGAGTGCAACAATCGAAGTTGCACATCGACCGGCAACGAGGTCGAGAGCCCGTTGATGTATAGCTCCGCCGTGTCGTGTCCTTCGGGCTCGAGAAAGAGCTGATGGCGGGGCACATCGGGGAAACGCACGATCTTGTCCTCGACGCTCGGACAATAGCGTGGGCCTCGTGATCCAATAGCGCCGCCATACATGGCGGACTTACCGATGTTCTCGGCGATGATCGCTTTCGCTTCCTCTCCTATGAAAGTGATCCAACAGGGGAGTTGCGCGGGATGTCTCCTCGCGTCTCCCTTTGCGCGCGGGTCGCTCCAGTAGTGTGACCAGGAATAATCGAACTGTTCGATCTCGCTCTCCTGTCGGTCCAGGCGACTGAAATTGACGGAGCGTCCGTCGATGCGTGGCGGCGTACCAGTCTTGAATCGCGCTGATTCGAGGCCCAGCGCGTCGAGTTGCTCGGCGAGATGAGTGGCCGGGGCATCGCCCGCGCGGCCACCCGCGATTCGCGTATCGGTGCCGATGTGCAGACGTCCACGGAGGAACGTTCCGGTAGTGATGACGACGGCCTTGGCACTGAATCGGCGTCCCTCGAGCGTTTCGATGCCGGTAACGCGCTTGCCCGGGCCATCGATGAGCAGACGCGCGACAGTTCCCTGGATCGTTTGAAGTCTCGCGTGCTCCTCGATCAGGCTGCGCACTGCACGGCGATACATCCCGCGATCGCATTGGGCGCGCGGGGCCCAGACCGCCGGACCCTTTCCGCGGTTGAGCATTCGAAACTGCAGCGTCGCGAGATCGGTCGCGCGCGCCATGATACCCCCCAGCGCGTCCACCTCGCGGGCAACGGTGCCCTTTGCGACGCCCCCGATCGCAGGGTTGCACGACATCTGGCCGATGGTCTCGAGCGCGCTCGTCACGAGCCCTACCCGTGCGCCGAGTCGCGCTGCCGCAACTGCCGCTTCAGTGCCGGCGTGACCGGCACCAACGACGATGACGTCGAGCTCGAGCTCAGTGTGCAGCGAAGTCATCGGTCAAAGATAAGATGAATGGACAAGAGAGAGACAACCGCGCACACTTGTCGGATGCCACTCGAAATTCATTCCGATGCGCCGACCATGCTCGTGCGCAAGTCTTCCTTCGAGCGAGCGGCGCTCGTGCGCGCGCATTTCGATCTCCGTTACAATCTCACGCCCGACGAATTTCGTGTCGAGGGCGACTTGATCGCGATCGGGCCTCTCTACGACGATGAGGCTCTCGGCGCGCTCACAAGCGAGCTCGAATCGCTCGGTCTCGTCTACTTCGAGGACTTCGCCGAGTTGAGTGGCAACTGGCCGCCCTGGCTGACGATATTCGCGCGCGGAGAGTGAGGCGACTCTAGCGAGGGGGAGAGCTCCGCTCGCGATTGGGGAGCACGGTGCCATCGGGGGTCATGTGCCCATGGCGCAGCAAACCACGCCATCCGCAGGCATAGCACCAACTCGTGCGAAACCACGGCATGAGCAAATTCCATCCGGGGGACTTCACTCGAAGAGTCGGCGTGTCGCACTCCGGGCAGCGATCACTCTTCGGCAGCACGGCATGGAAGAACATCGTCGCAAAGACGATTCGCGCAATGAAGATTGCGCTGAAGATGATCAGGAAGATCAGGCCATCCGACATTCGCCACCTCTCGACACTTCGGCGCGTGACTCTCTCATCGACCGCGCGCCAGCGGCAGCGAGATTCTAGCTGAGCTTTTCCAGCTCTCTCTCGATATTGCTCCAAAGCTCGACGTGCGCAATACCATCTTCGATCCGCTCGATCACCACCTCCGCGCCGGCGGCGATCGCAGCGCGGTCCAGACCAACGGCGGGTACGGTCTGACGGGTGCCGTCATGCTCGAAGGTAATCTCGCCCGTCTCCTCGGCGGAAATTGACTGCGAAACTCGCGCCGGATGTCCCTGGAGAGCGAATCGTGGATCCTCGGGTTGAAGCGCGGCGCTGGGAACGGCCCAGCCCGCAATTATCGCCACCATGCCGGCGGCCGCCGCCGCCGCCGATGCTCCAGCGATGGCGAGCATCGCGATGGTGCCGAGTGAAGAGTACTTCGCGAGCGGATAGCCGACGATGCCGAAGAGCGCAGCAGCGGCGCCCGCCGTCGGAAGGTTCAGGTACTTCACCCAGGGCCCATGTCGCTGCTTGCGATCGATTCCGCCGATCATTGCAATCACGCCCACGATCAGGCCGGCGAGGAGGAACAGCGCAAAGAACAGGGTCATGTACCTATCGTGGAGTCCGGGTGAAGGTCGTCCGATAGACAAGGGAACGCTACAGCGATGTTCCGATTGCGCAATCGTCGCGCACGAGAACGAGGAGCGGCGACCCTGGGGGCGGCTGATGCGCGCTCGCCAAAATCTATATCGGAATCGCCCTTTCTCCAGCGTGAGCGGTCCTACTCCACGACCGTCTCGTCGCAGCTGACGGTCGCGCCGTGAGTCGAGCTCATGCACACTTGGAGGCCGCAGGAATCTCCCAATGTCACGACATCAATCCGATACTTCTCGCTTGGCGTATCACCATGTAAGGTGAGCAAATGTGCAAGTTTCCACTGCTGGAAACAGTACCACATTCCACTTCCGCTTCGAGGTAGATCATGTATCACCGACTTCGCATCACTTTCGCACTAGCTTCCTCGCTGGTGCTCGCAAGTGCGCTCAGCGCGAATGCAAGCGTACGCACCTCGGCTTCCCGGACGCCTCGCGCCGTCACGGCGGCAGACAGCGCAACTGGCTGTCTGCAGAAGGGTGACAAGCCCGGCACCTTCAAGCTGGTAACCAAGGATGGCAAATCGTTCGACGTAACGAGCTCCAAGCTCTCACTCGCTGGTCACGTCGGTCATACGGTTACCCTGACCGGTGACATGACGAAGAGCCAGATGTCGAACATGAAGGACACGAGCATGTCGAACATGAAGATGGGCGACTCGAGCAAGTCGGGGATGGGGATGGGAATGTCGAGCGGCACCTTGAATGCGACATCGATGTCCATGGTAAGCGCCACGTGTAGTTGAGCACACGCACGCAATCAGATGTCGATGGCCGGTCGAGATGGTTCGACCGGCCATTGTCGTGTGGTCATGTGCCCGGACGGATGCCCGACCGGATCGCGGAATTCGTCAAGGAGTCCGCCAGAAATTCCGCCACCCGCCACTCGGCATAGTAGAACGGCTTCCATGGCAGCGAGCCCGAAATGAAGCCCACGTGCCCGCCGCGATCGACGAACTCGAGGTGCAGCGACGTGTTCGTGCGGGCGACCTCGCGAACCTCGTCGAGCACCTCGCGGGGGAGAAATGGATCGTCGCGCGCGCTGAGGAGCAGTGCGGGTGTGCGAATCCGCGCGAGGTATGCAAGAGAGCTCGAGCGCGCGTAGTAATCGTCCGCATTTCGAAACCCGTGCACCGGTGCGGTCACGAGGTCATCGAACTCGTAAAGCGTGCGTGCGCGGAGCACCACGTCGGAACGAATGACATCCGGATAGCGGGTCCCCTTTTCCAGCGCCTTTCTGCGGAGCGAGCGAAGAAAGTGTGACTGGTAGAACCGGGAAAAGCCGCGATCCAGATGGCGGGAGCCCCGCGCCAGATCGAAGGGCACCGAAACGGCGGCAGCGCTTCGCAGCTGCGGTGGAGCATCATCGCCCTGCTCGCCGAGCCACTTGAGAAGAACGTTGCCTCCGAGCGAAACGCCGGCGATCAGGAGTGGTCGCGCGGGATCGTCTGCGATGAGACGACGAACCACGAAGTCCAGATCTTCCGTCTCGCCGGAGTGATAGAGACGAAGCGCACGATTCGGCTCGTCACCACATGACCGAAAGATGAGAAGATCGGCTGCCCAGCCACGCCGTGCGGCTTCGTGCAGCAGTCCAGCCGCATAGTGGGAGCGGAACGTACCTTCCAGGCCGTGCAGAATGAGCAAGCGCGGCACATCGGCGGGAGCATCGACGCGGTGAAGGTCGAGGAAGTCGCCATCGGGTGTGGACCACCGCTCCCTGCGAGTGGGCGGCCGTATCCGACGGCGCATGAACTTCCCCCACAAGGTTCGCAGATGCGCTCCTGGAATCCACCAGGCGGGCCGGTATGCGCGGGCTGGCATGTGGGAAAGCTACGGCTCGAGAGCGCGAAACGCTTGGGAATGCGCCGGCGTCGGCGTTTATTTCGGCATGGACGTACAGATCTTCGGGGTGAAGAAGAATCCGGATACGAGGAAGGCGCTCCGCTTCTTTGCCGAGCGACGTGTCATCACGCACTTCGTGGATCTCGCCGAGCGGGCAGCGTCCCTTGGCGAGCTGCGGCGCTTTGCGCAGAAGTTCGGCGTACCCGCTCTCATCGACCAGAGCTCGAAGCCCTATCTCGATCGCGGGCTTCGGAACGCGAGGATGTCGGATGATCGATGGCTCGAGCTACTCGCCGAAGAGCCGCTGATACTCAGAATGCCGCTCGTGCGCCAACAGAATCGACTGACGATCGGGCTCGCCGAAGTGGAATGGGAAAGCTGGTTGTCGGCCACATGACGCAACTCTCGTTATCCAATGTCGCAGTGGAATTCGGGGCGACGAAGCTCTTCTCGGATATCACATTCACGATTGCCGCGCGCGAACGCTGGGGCATCATCGGACGCAACGGTACCGGAAAGACGACGCTGTTCAAGCTGATTACGGGCGACATGCAGCCATCGCGCGGCGTCATCGCTCGACAGCCCGGGCTGCGCATAACCCTTCTCGAGCAGCATCGTGACTTCGGCGACGCGAAAACGGTGTGGGAGGCGGCAGCGGGACAGTTCGCGGAGCTTCTCGCGCTGGAACAGTCGCTCGCTGATCAGGCCACGAGAATGGGCGAGCTCGGCGCGTCGGTGAGCGAGCAGGTGCTGGATCGCTACTCGCATGATCTCGAGCGGTTCGAGCGGGAGGGAGGCTACACCATCGCGCCGCGCGTGGACGCGGTGTTGCACGGGCTCGGCTTCGACCCAGTGGATGCGCGAACACGACCGCTCGAGCGCTTGAGCGGGGGGGAGCGTGGACGGGTAGGTCTCGCGCGCCAGCTCGTCGCGCCGGCCGATGTGCTTCTGCTCGACGAGCCGACGAACCATCTCGATCTCGAGACGACTCGGTGGCTCGAGGAATATCTCAGAGCGACGGATGAGACGGTGGTACTCATCAGCCACGACCGCGCGTTTCTGGAGAACGTCTCCGATCACATACTCCACGTCGAGGCACACACGGCGACGGCGTACGTGGGCGGATATACCGCGTTCATCGAGCAACGCGCGCATCGACAGCTCGAGCAGCAGCGCGCATTCCTGCAGCAGAAGAAGACGATCGACAAGCAGGAGGATTACATTCGCCGCCATCTTGCCGGCCAGAACAGCAGGCAGGCGAAAGGCCGTCGCAAGCTCCTCGCGCGACTACCGCGTCTCTCTCCGCCACCGGGAGAGGAAGACACGATGGCACTTCGTCTCGAAGTGGGAGAGCGTGGAGGCGATCAGGTGGCGGTGGCAGAGAAGCTGCGACTTGCAGTCGGCGATCGCGTGCTGATCGACAACTTCAGCGCGGTGGTGCAACGCGGCGATGTCATCGGGTTCATCGGCCCGAACGGCGCGGGGAAATCCACGCTGCTTCGCACGCTCGTAGGTGACCGCAGCGCCGACGGGGGCGAGATTCGCCTCGGCGGCTCCATCACTCCGGCGTACTATCGCCAGGATCTCGCGCAGGTGCCGACCGATCGGTCGCTCTACGACGTGATCAACGATCTGCGACCCATGTGGGGACGCGGTGCGATTCAGGGTCATCTCGGGCGCTTCGGCTTCAGCGGCGACTCGGTGCAGCGCTCGGCCGCGACACTGTCGGGGGGTGAGCGCGCGCGAGTAGCGCTCGCGATGATCATGCTTTCGCGCGCGAATCTGTTGCTCCTCGACGAACCGACGAACCATCTCGACGTCGAATCGATCGAGGCGCTCGAGGACGCCGTCGAGCGCTACGATGGAACGGTATTTCTCGTGAGTCATGACCGCGCGCTGCTTCGCGCGCTCGCGAATCGTGTGTGGATCCTGCACGATCGGCACATCACGGACTTCGACGGCAGCTTCGCCGAGTGGGAGACGGTGAGCGCGGAGCGAGAGCACGCCGCGAGCGTGGCAGCATCGGAAGAGCAGGAATCGCGTCGCGTGCGCGAGCGCCAAAAGACGCGCGCCGGCGCCAAGGATGGAAAGAAGGAGAGTGCGCCGCGCCGAAGATCACGCGAGGAGATCGCCGAGGCGGAGGCAGAGGTCGCACGCCGAGAAGCACGCGTCGCGGAGCTGACGACGATGCTCGCCGATCCGGAGCTCTACAACAGCGGTACCGGCGGAAAGAAGGCGGCGTCACTGGGAGTGGAGCTCGAGCGCGAAAAGGAGAAACTCGAGCAGGCGTTCGCCGAGTGGGAGCGCGCGATCGCAACCGGCTAGCGGCGGGTGGCTAGAACTCTCCGACGAAGGTGATCTCGGGCTCGAGCGTGTGGCCGAACTTGTCTTCGACGCGCGTTTGCGCCGTCGCGATCAGCTCGCGAATCTCGCGCGCCGTCGCGTGACCCAGATTCACCACGATGTTCGCGTGGATATGTGAGATCTGCGCATCGCCAATGCGAAAGCCCTTCATCCCGCATTGATCGATGAGCCGCCCTGCACCCACGCCCTCGATCTTCTTGAAGATCGACCCGGCGCTGGGATTGATCTCGAGCCAGGGATGCCGTGCGCCGCGCCAGCTCAGATTTTCCTGCATGACGCGATACATGACGTCGGGATCCCCGGGCACGAGGGCAAACGTGACGGCGAGTACGACATCGGCGCGATGATGAAAAATGGTATCGTCATAGCCAAAACGCACGTAGCTCGCGTCGACAGTCGTGCGTTTGCCTTCCTCGCTCAGAATGTCGCACGAGTCGAATACCTCGGAGATGAACACCGTGCGCTCGCGATCCGGCGCGGGTGACAGGAAATGAAGATTCTGCCAGATGGCGCCACCAACGGTACTCGGAATTCCGACGAAATGCTCGAGCCCCGACCAGCCGCGATGAACGGATTCCGTGATCAGATCCCGCATCACGGCGCCACTCTCGACCCAGAGCTTGCCGCTGTCGCTCCAGCGCGCATGGTGTGCAGCGTTCCGGATCACCAGTCCGCGAAAACCCTTGTCGCCCACCAGGATGTTGGCGCCGAGTCCCAGCACGAAGTAGGGAACATCCAGCTCGCGCGCAGCAGTGACCGCGAGCGCCAATTCGTCTGCGGAGGAGGGCTCGCAAAAGAGATCCGCGGGCCCGCCGATCTTGAACGTGGTGAACGGGGCAAGGACGACATCACGGCGCGGATTTAGCGACTGAAGCGCGCGCGCCAGCGCGGAGAGCGCGGAGGAGTGGTCTTTCATCGGCGCGAAAGAAAACTGGTGTGTCTCGAGGCCGCCACCGCTTAGCGCCGCTTCTTCGATTTGGACTCGTCCTTCCCCTCTTCCGGCCGCAGAAGCGCCGGCGTCGCACGCTTCGCGAGCACACGCTGCACATCGGACAGCGAGCCGCCAGCGGCACGCAGCGCAACGAGGGCATGATACAGCAGGTCCGCCACTTCTTCGGTTGCACGCGGGAGATCGCCATCCGCACACGCCGCGATGAGCTCCGCCGCCTCTTCGCCTAGCTTCTTCAGGCGAAGGTTGCGGTCCTCGAGCAGCTGCACCGTGTAGCTCTGCCCTGCTTCGCCGTTCGCCTTCGGTTTCGCCGGATGCGGCGCGGGCGCGTTGTCCACCTCGGCCTTCGCTGCGCGCCCGGCGATCGTCGCGTCCAGGGCCGAGAGCGCATCGCCCATCGAATCGGGACCAACGAAACACGAGATGGAACCGGTGTGGCACGCGGGACCACTCGGCACGACACGCGCGAGCAGTACGTCGCCATCGCAATCCGCGGCGAGCGAGACGACGCGCTGCGTGTTGCCGCTGGTCGAGCCCTTGTGCCATGCCCCGCGGGTGCGCGAGTAGTAGTGCATCTCTCCCGACGCGAGCGTGCGCTCCACCGCGAGGCGATCCGCGTGCGCAACCATGAGAACCATCCCGCTTGCCGCATCCTGAGTCACGACGGTAATCAGACCGCCGTTCCTGTCATAGTCCAGTCCGGACAGATCAAGCATGTACAGCCCTCGTGTTGCCAGTGCTCAGGAGCATTCGAGTTTCTGCGGCAACTCCGACATTCGTTGCCACGGCGCTCCCTCCGAACGCAGTGCGCGTTCCCTTCCAATCAGTAAACACTCCGCCTGCCTCCTCTACGATAGGCATTAGCGCGGCAGCGTCCCATGGCGAGACGATCCCGTCAACCATCGCTTCGGCCCTCCCCGTAGCGACTAGCAGATAGCCATAGCAGTCACCCCACGTGCGGCTGACAGCGGCCTTTCCGGCGAGATTTCGCCAGCCCGCCAGATGATCCGAGTTTCCCGCGAAACGCTCGTCAGTGGTCAATACGGTAGCGTCACGCAGATTCGCGAGCGAGGACACGCGGCATCGGCTTCCGTTCCACCAACTCCCAGCACCATGCGCCGCCGCGAGCATCTCCCCCAGCGCCGGAAAGTACGCTGCTCCTGCGAGCACATCCTCGTCCTCGCACAGTCCCACGAGCGTTCCCCACAATGGGACACCACGAACAAACGTTTTCGTTCCGTCGATCGGGTCGAGCACCCAGCGCCTGCGGGCTTCGGGGCGCGCAATGCCGAATTCTTCGCCGAGGATCCCGTCGCTCGGAAAGTAATTCTCGATCCACGCGCGAGCCGCCTGCTCGGCGCTTCGGTCCGCGATCGTCACGGGGGAGCCGTCGGACTTGGATTCAATGGTGAGCGAAGTCTTGTAGTAGCGGATGGCGATGTCACCCGCGATGCGGGCCACCTGTTCGACGGCCCCTGCGAGCGACTCCGGCGACTCGCTCATGCGAGCGACCGCACTGGGAGTCCGTGCGCCGCCAGCAGCTTCTTGATGTCGCGAACGGTGGTCGATTCATCGTGCAGAATTCCCGCGACGAGCGCGGCATCGGCGCCCCCCGCATCGAGCACGTCGCACACATCGCTCGCCGATCCGGCGCCCCCCGATGCAACGACCGGCACGTCGACCGCCGCCGCCACAGCGCGCGTGAGCTCCAGATCGTAGCCTGCACGCGTGCCATCCCGGTCGATGCTCGTGAGCAGGATCTCGCCGGCGCCGTGCGCGACGCATGCGCGCGCCCACCCCACTGCATCGAGCTCCGTGCGTGTGCGTCCGCCCCGCGTGTAGACTCGCCAGCTCTTGCCCTCGCGCTTCGCATCGATGCTTGCGACGACACATTGCGAGCCGAATCGCTTGGCCGACTCCGCCAACACCGCAGGGCGATTCACGGCCGCACTGTTGATGCTCACCTTGTCGGCGCCGAAGCGCAGAGCCGTCGCCACATCATCCGCCGATCGAATGCCTCCGCCGAGCGTGAGCGGGATGAAGAGTCGCTCCGCAGTCCGGCGTGCGACATCGAGCAGCATCGCACGGTCATCCGCCGTAGCAGCGATATCGAGAAAGACGATCTCGTCCGCGCCCTCGCATTCGTACCGCGTTGCGAGGTCGACGGGCTCACCAACGTCACGCAGTCGCACGAACTGCTCGCCCTTCACCACGCGCCCGTTCTGGACGTCGAGACAGACGACCAGACGCCGTGCGAGCATCACTTCACCTCGAGGTCCACATTACCCTTCGTGCTGAACACGGCAGATGCCCCCTCGCTCACGAGTGCCTCGCGAAGTGATGCGCCGAGCGCCTTGAAGGCCGCCTCGACCACGTGATGCCTGTCACGCCCGCGTATCACGCGCACGTGAATCGTCGCCAGCGCGTTGTCGCTGAACGAGCGAAACCAGTGCTCGTAGAGATCGCTCGGCAATCGACCCTCATAGTAAGGGCGCCCACCCAGGTCGACCACCACGTGCACGAGTGCATCATCCATCGGAATGAATCGATCGCCATATCGTGCCACGTGCGGCGTCACGAGCGCGGCGACCGCCGCACCGAGTGCGATCGCGACATCCTCGATCAGATGATGATGTAGATCACCACGAGCCAGAACGGTGAGATCGAGTGATGAGTACCGAGCCAGCGTCACGAGCATGTGATCCAGAAAGGGGATGGACGTGTCGACGCGAGCGACTCCGGTACCCGGCGACACCTCCACGCGTATCTGCGTCTCGCGCGTGTTCCGCTCGACGATCGTCATGTGTATCGCTCCCTGATCACGATGCGAACTCCTCTGCTACCGATCGCGCATCCAGCGCGCCGGTATACAGCGCCATCCCGATTACCGCAGCCGCGATGCCCCTATCCGCGAGGTCCCGAAGATCGTTGATGCCCGCGATGCCACCGGCGGCAATCACGGGATGCACGGACTGTTCGGCGACATCCTCCATGAGAAAGAGATCCGTGCCCGCAAGTCGTCCCTCGCGATGCACGGCGGTAACCAGAACGCCGCCGAGCGGGATGTCGTTGAGCTGCTCGACGACGTCGAGGACCGTACGCGAAAGCGTGCGAGCCCATCCTCGCGTCACGACCTGGCGCTCTCGCACATCCGCGGCAACGATGAGATGTCCGGGAAACGAGGAGGCGGTCCCTGCGAGCCATTCCGGCTCTTCGAGTGCGCGAGTGCCGAGCACGACCCAGGTCGCGCCTTCGTGCAATAGACGCTCGACCGCGTCACCGCTTCGAACTCCGCCGCCAACCTGCATCGATGCCGGGACGTCGGTGAGGATGTCTCGCACGACGGATGCGTTCTCGCCGCGGCCCGTCGCCGCATCGAGATCGACGATGTGCAGGCGATTGAACCCCGCCCGCGCCCACCCACGGGCGACCTCGATCGGATTGTCGAGCCGCACCGCTTCGTTTGCGTACGAGCCCCCGACGAGCTGCACGCACGCACCCTCACGAAGATCGAGCGCGGGGATCGCGATCATTGCGCAGCCTCCCGCAAGAAGGCACGCACGAGCTCGACGCCGGGCATCGAGCTTTTCTCGGGGTGAAACTGCACGCCGACGATGCGGCCTCCGCGCACGAGGGCCGGGAACCGCGTGGCCTCGTGACTGCTCCATGCGTGCACGCAGCTGATGTCGTCGGGGTAGCACACGAAGCTGTTTGCATAGTACGCGACTGCGACAGGGGCGGCATCGAGGAGGGGGTCCACGCCGCACTCGATCGTGTTCCAGCCGATCTGCGGAATGCGACCGCCCTCGAGCCGACGTACCCGCCCCGCGAAGATGCCCAGTCCGGGGCCCTCACCTTCGTCGCTGGAATCGAACAGGAGCTGCATGCCGAGACAGATGCCGAGACAGGGCAAGCCGTCGAGCAGCGCGCTACGCATGTCCGCGCGTCCGCGCTCCAGGCGTGACGCGGCATGTCCGAACGCGCCGACGCCGGGAAGCACCAATGCGTCCGCGCGTGCGGCGCGGGCAGGATCGGTTTCGATCTTCACGGATGCCCCATCGCGCTCGAGCGTCTTCACCAGCGAGTGAAGGTTCCCTGCCCCGTAGTCGAACACGCTTACCCTCATGACTGCACTGCACTGCGAAGCGCCCGAAGCGCCGTGTCCATCATTGGCCACGGTGCGACGGTGACGCGCACGCCGTCTCCGATGCCGCACAGCCGCTGAAACGGCCGCACCGAGACGCCGGCAGCGCGCATGTGCGCGGCTACCGCGCTGGCATCGCTCACGGGGACGAGAACGAAGTTCGCATCGGATGGCAAGGAAGAAATGCCCGCCGCATCGAGCTCGGCGCGAAAACGCTCCCGATTCTCCTTCGCCAGCGCGACGCGCGCGCGCACCCATTCGAGGTCGCTGCGCAGCGCCTCTACCCCCGCGAGCTCGGCTACGCGGCCGACCATGTATGGTCCCCGCGCCTTCTCGATCTCCACGATCGTCGATGCAGTCGCGGTAGCATAGCCGATGCGCAGCCCCGCGAGGCCGAACGCCTTGGACATCGTGCGCGTGACGATGAGCCGTGCCCGATGCGGGGCCTCCGCGATCCACCCATCGTTCGCGAATTCCGCATACGCCTCATCGAGTATGACCACGCCCGCCGCGCGCTCGACGATGCGCGCGATGTCCGAGCGCGCGAGCGTGATGCCGGTCGGGTTGTTCGGCGAGCAGAGATAGATGATGCGCGCGCGCGTGGCGAGGAGCGCGTCGACGTCCATGCGGCAGGGATCGGCCATCGGCACGGGCGTGGCAAGCAGTCCATTCATCTGTGCCCACAGCGGAAGCATCCCGAAGGTGGGGTCGGGATAGGCGAGTATGTCGCCCGGATCCGCAAACGCGCGGATGGCGGAGTCGAGCACGTCGTCGGATCCGCAGCCCACCGTGATCTCATCGTCGCGAACACCTGCGTACCTGGCGAGCGCACGCTTGAGCTCCGGCGTGTAGACGGACGGGTAGCGCGTGATGCGCTCCGCCTCCGCGTTCCGCAATGCACGCTCCGCCGAGGGGGGCACACCCCAGCGATTCGTATTGTCGCTGAGATCGAGGGCGCACGGCGTACGGTTTGGCTCGTAGAGCACGAGCTTCCGGAGAATGGCACGCCCGCGCGGCGCGGCACCATGTGCGATGCGCATCTCGCTCCCGCGCCCTGCGCATCGCGCTGCCGCGGCGTGGGCCGGCAATCCTTCCGCCTCGGCGAGTACCGCCACGCGCGGGGCAAGATCCGAGGCGGCAGCGTGAGACACGCGCTGGTATGTGGTCCACCTCACGAAGTCGAGCGTCGACAATCCCGAGTACGAGCGCGCGAGCCCGCCGGTCGGCAGCACGTGATTCGCGCCAGTCATGTAGTCTCCGAAAGCAACAGAGGTAGTGGCGCCGAGGAAGACCGTGCCGGCGTTTCGTACCCGCTCGAGCGCGGTATCGGGATCGCGCAGCGCCAGCTGCAGATGCTCCGGCGCGAACTCGTTCGAGAACTCGACCGCACGCTCGATCGAATCAGTCCAGAGCAGCGCGCCACGCGTCGCGAGTGATTCCGCGATGATGGCGCGGCGCGGCTCGCGCGAGAGCAGCGCCTCGATCGCGCGACCGATGTTGCGGGCGGACGACTCGCCAAGCGCAATGACGACGACCGTGGCGCGGGGATCGTGCTCCGCCTGCGCGAGCATCTCGCGCGCGACGGATTCCGCGCTCGCAGAATCGTCGGCGATGACGAGCAGCTCGCTCGGTCCCGCCGGTGAATCGATGCCCGTCATACCGGAGAGCTGAAGCTTGGCCTCGGCGACAAACGCGTTGCCCGGCCCGACGATGCGACACACGGGCGCTATCGACTCGGTGCCGTACGCCATCGCCGCTATGGCACCCGCCCCGCCGATCGCGTACACCTCGCTCACACCCGCGAGCTCCGCGGCGGCGAGCACGATCGCCGAGGGCATACCGTCAGGGCCGGGCGGCGAGCACAGAATTACGCGAGGCACTCCAGCCATGCGCGCGGGTACGGCGCCCATCAGCACACTACTCGGATAGGCTGCACGACCGCCCGGCGCGTAGACGCCAACAGCGTCGAGCGCGTCGGGACGGCGACCGACAATCACCCCGGGCTGAACCTCGATCTCGGAGGCGCGCGGCAGAAAGGCGCGGTGCACGGCCTCGATGTTGGCGGCAGCATGCTCGAGCGAAACGCGAACCGATGCATCGAGTCCGGCGAGCGCCCGTGTCCGAACTTCTTTGGGTACGGCGAGAGACGTCAGAGAGACGTGGTCGAGCTCGGCAGCAAGAGATCGGAGCGCGAGGTCGCCGCCGTCGCGCACGCGGCGAATGATCTCGGCGACCTTGTCTCGAATCGTCACGTCCACCGACGTCGCCCGATTCAGGAGCTCTGTCTTCGAAGACACAGACAGGTCGGAGATGCTTCCTCGAGTGCGGAAGAGCTCGCTCATGGCATGAGCCTTTCGATTCGCGTCACGAGGATGCCCTGGGCGCCCAGCGCCTTGAGATCGGCCACCGTGCGATAGATCGCGGACTGCGCAACTACTGCGTGGACAGCCACATAGATACCGCCATCCAGGATGTCGATGACGGTGGGACCGTTCACTCCCGGCATCACGCGTCGCGTGCTCTCGAGCGATGCACGGGGAACGTTCGCCATCACATATCGCTTGCCGCGCGCTCGCAGCACGCTGGAAAGCGACTCTGCGAGCTCATCCGCTGCGCGCGTGGCATCGCGCGAGAGCCCAGGCGATGAGATCAGGCGCGCGCTCGACTCGAGCACCGTTGCCACCTCGTGTAACTGGTGCACGCGCAGGGTAGATCCTGACGACGTGAGATCGACGATGATGTCTGCGATGCCGAGATGCGGCGCAATCTCCGTCGCGCCCGAAACCGGCACGATCGACACCGGTTTGCTTGCCGCCTCGAAGAATCGGTGCGCGAGGTACGGAAATACTGTCGCGACGCGCGGACATCCGGAGATGTCCTCAAGCGTGGAGATGCCACTGTCATCGCGTGCCGCCACGACGAGACGGCACGAGCCGAACTCGAGGTCGAGCAGCAATCCCAGTTCTCGCTGCGACTCGCACACGAGATCCCAGCCCGTCACCCCGACGTCCGCCGCGCCGTCGGCGACGAATTCCGGAATGTCTCTCGCGCGGACGAGAATCGCCTCGAACTCGCCACCGAGCGACGCGACGAGCGCGCGCTCGCCACGTGCACGCACCTCGAGCCCGGCATCGCCGAACAGCTCGCGGACCTCTTCGGCGAGCCGGCCCTTGTTCGGAAGCGCTACTCTCAGCATCGCGTGTTCACTGATGAAGCCATCTCTACTCTCGATTCGACCAGGGGAAGAACAAAAAGGCCCGTCCATGCATGGACGGGCCGAAGACGCCGGTTCGCTTACAGGTTAGATGATCACCCTCGCA
>DATGDQ010000018.1:0-3792 GCA_035310785.1 Gemmatimonadaceae bacterium
CGGACCGATCGGTCTCGTGAATCTCTTCTTTCACAAGGCATACACGCGGTTCGAGAACTACACGGCCCCTCGCCAGCAGTGATCGCGACGATGGTATGCGCGGGTGATCGCGCCGCGCGCGTGTGCAGCGCATGAAGAGCAAGGCGCGCACGGTGTACCGTTGCACCGAGTGTGGCGCAGAGCATCCCAAATGGTCCGGCCGCTGCGACACGTGCGGCGAGTGGAACACGCTCGTCGAGGAGATCGTCGCCGCGCGCCCCGCCACCGCCGCTGCTCGCGCGCGTGCCGCGGGCCCGACGCTCGCCACCGCGGGGAGCGCCGCGACTGCGACGCGACTCGGTGATCTGCGCGCGTCCGACACGCCGCGCTGGAACACGGGAATCAATGAGTTCGACTTCGTGCTGGGCGGCGGAATCGTGCCCGGATCGATGGTGCTCATCGGCGGAGAGCCGGGCATCGGCAAGTCGACGCTGCTGCTGCAGGTCGCCGCACGCCTCGCGCAGTCGGGCCATCGCGCACTCTACATCTCGGGCGAGGAATCGCCGCTTCAGGTGAAGTTGCGCGCGGACCGGCTCGCGGAGACGTCGGAGAATGTCGAGCTCGTTGCGGAGACGGAGCTCGAGACGATACTCGCCACCGGCTCGGCGCTGCGTCCCCAGGCAATGTTCGTGGACTCGATTCAGACGATCTTCACGAACGAGCTGGAGGGCGCGCCGGGAAACGTGGGCCAGGTGCGCGAGTGCGCGGCTCGGTTGATGCGCTTCGCCAAGGATTCGGGAACGGCGGTGTTCGTGGTCGGTCACGTGACGAAGGGCGGCGGCATCGCGGGGCCGAAGACGCTCGAGCACATCGTCGACACAGTGCTCTACTTCGAAGGCGAAGGCTTTCTCGATCAGCGCGTGTTGCGCGCCACCAAGAATCGATTCGGCGGCGTCGATGAGATCGGAGTGTTTCGCATGACGGCCGGCGGCCTCATTCCCGTCGCGAACCCATCCGAGCTCTTTCTCGGCGATCGGCACGCGAGCGCGTCGGGCACCGCGGTGACGGCGCTCATGGAAGGCACGCGCCCGCTGCTCGTGGAGGTGCAGGGGCTCGCCGCGAAGGCGGGATTCGGCACGCCGCAGCGTGTGGCCACGGGCTACGATGGTCGACGACTCGCGCTCCTGCTCGCCGTGCTCGACAAGCGCGCGGGGCTGTCGTTCGCGCAGCTCGACGTGTTCGTGAACGTCGTGGGCGGGCTGAAGGTGCAGGAGCCTGCGGGCGATCTCGCGATCGCCGCGGCGCTCGCGTCCAGTGTGTACGATCGGGCGCTCCCCGCCAACGCGATCCTCCTCGGCGAGATCGGTCTCGCTGGCGAGATCCGGCCCGTCTCGCAGGCGGAGCGCAGACTGGCGGAGGCGGAGAAGATGGGGATGTCCGTGGCGTACCTGGCCGAGCGGAGCATTCCGCGCAGGGTGCCGAGCGGCATTCGGTGCGTCGGAGTGGAGAGCGTGCGCGATCTTCTCGAGCGGATCTTCACGTGAGCACGACGGCGCGCGATGTCGGCGTCGTGATCGTCGCGGCTGGCTCGAGCACGCGCACCGAGGGCCAGGAGCTCAAGCAGTTCCGCTGGGTGGCGGGAAAGCCCATGCTCCTGCACAGCGTGCAGCGATTCATGGAGCGCGAGGATGTCGCCATCGTCGTGTGCGTGCTGCCGAAATCCCACGCGGGCGATCCGCCGCCCTGGCTGTTCCAGTGCGACGTCGACCGGCTGCTCGTCTCGGTCGGAGGTCGCGAACGCGGCGACTCGGTGCGCAACGGTCTCGAGGACTTGCCGCCGGAGGTGCGCATCGTGCTCGTGCACGACGCGGCGCGACCGATGGTCGATTCGGACACGATCGAGCGGGTGGTCGCGAAGGCACGTGCGGGAGTGGGCGCGGTGCCGGCGCTCCCCGCCACGGACACGATCAAGGAGGTGGACGAGAGTGGCTCGATCGTGCGCACGCAGGACCGCGCTCGACTGTTTCACGCGCAAACCCCGCAGGGATTTCCGCGCGCGATGATCGATGAGGCGTACGCGCGCGCCAAATCGGATCGCGTCAGCGCGACCGACGATGCCGCGCTGTGCGAGCGCATCGGCGCGCGCGTCGTGGTGGTCGAGGGGAGTGCGACCGGCATGAAGGTCACCACCGACGAGGACTTCGCGCGCCTCGACGGACTGACGAAATTGGCTCGATGACCGTCCAGCCATTCGTCGTGCCGTTCTGGTCTCCAGCAGAGGTTGCAGCGTCGATCAATGGCACCATTGCGCATCTCGCGGCGCGCAAGGTGCTCGCCTATCCCACGGAAACCGTCTACGGCTTTGGCGGCGCGACGGATCATGATTCCGTCGAGGCCCTCGTGCGAATGAAAGGCCGTCCGGAAGGAAAGCCCTTTCTGATCCTCGTGGCGTCGAGCGACATGGTGACGCGTCTCGATCTGCGCCTCGAGGGCTATGCATCCCGCCTGGCTGCGCGCCACTGGCCCGGGCCGCTCACCCTCGTGCTCGCTGGAGGCGAGCGACGCCTGCCGGAACGTCTCCGAGGGCCCGAGGGCGGCATCGCCGTGCGATGGACCTCGCATCCGAATCTCGCGCGGCTGTTGACCGCGTACGGCGAGCCGCTCACGTCCACCAGCGCGAATCGCCCCGGAGTTCCCCCCGCAATGACGGCCCGTGAGATCGAGGAGCAGTGGTCCGCGCAGATCGGACGCGGAACGCTTCGGGTGCTCGATGGCGGGCGATTGATCCCGTCGCCCCCGTCAACCGTAGTAGATTGCATGGGCGCGCGGGCGCGGGTGATTCGCCCCGGCGCCATCTCCTCCGCGACATTGCGGGAAAGCGTGCCGGACCTCATTGGAGATCTGTGAGTCCCATGCGTGTGCTCTTCGTCTGCACGGGAAATACCTGTCGAAGCGTGATGGCCGAGTACCTGGCGCGGCGCATTGCGGCTGAGCGCAATCTATCGATAGAGGTCGGCAGCGCGGGCACTGCGGCCTGGGACAGCGCTCCGGCATCCGATGGCGCGCTGCTGGTGTGCCTCGAGCACGACGTCGACCTGTCGCCTCACCGGGCACGGCTGCTCACGCGCGAGCTGCTCGAGGGCTACGATCTCGTTCTCGCGATGGGCCCGCACCACCTCGAGCGCGTCGAGGCGATAGGCGGCAAGGGACGCGCCTTCTTGCTCACCTCCTACGGCTCGCGCGGCTCAACGGACAGGCCGATCGGAGACCCGTTCGGCGGCGACCTCGGGCTCTACCGCGAAACCTATGACGAGCTCGATCGCGAGATCAGGCGCGCGTTCGATCGTCTCGCTGCCGAGCGAGCGCCAGGCGTATCGTGATCGCGGGCCCGAGCCGCCTCGTCCTGCTCGGCAATCCCGTCAGCCATTCGCTCTCTCCCGTGTTCCAGAATGCTGCGCTCAGGAGCGCGGCAATTCCGCTCACGTACGAAGCCATCGAAGTGGCGGCTCCCGATCTCGGGCACGTGCTCACTCTCCTGGCCGAAGACAACGCGGCCGGGAACATCACGATTCCGCACAAGGAGGCGGCCGCGGCGCTGTGTGCGCGGATGTCCGCGCTCGCGGAGCGCGTCGGTGCCGTCAACACGTTCTGGATCGAGACCGACGGCGCAATCGTGGGCGACAACACGGATGTCGGCGGCTTCGAGATGCTCGTGAAGAGCACGATGGATGGGCTGCCGCGCGGCCGCATCGCGCTGCTCGGCGCCGGCGGTGCTGCGGCTGCCGCGCTCGCCGCGATCGAGCGCTGGCCCGG
>DATGDQ010000019.1:0-4094 GCA_035310785.1 Gemmatimonadaceae bacterium
CGCCACCGGACGCACGCATCAACTCTCGTACAATGGCGGCTTGGGAGGTCCCGGGCAACCCGAGTTGCGCGCCGGCGTCGCACGCGGCCCGCACGGCGAGCGGCACCATCACCACGCCGGCCGCCGTCGCGATCGAGACACCATGCACGCGGTGCGTCGTCTCTCTGCCGCGCCGCATGTCATCGTCGTCCATGCAGGGCAGGTCGTCGTGCACGAGCGAGTATGCGTGGACGACCTCGAGACACGCGGCGAGCGCGCTCGCGTCTCGCGTGCCGCCGCACGCGCGGTATGCCGCGAGCACGAGTATCGGGCGCAGGCGCTTGCCCTGTCCGAGGATGCTGTAGCGGATCGCGTCCGCAACCGGCGCGGGCAGCGCGCCGAGCGCGTCTCCTTCACACAGACGGGTCAGCTCGCGATCGACGGCGGCCCGGTCGGTGGCGAGGTCGATGTCCGCGACACCGCCGTTCGCGTCAGCTCTCGAAATCAGCGAGTGTGAATCCACCATCGGATTCCTCGATGAGCTTGCGCACCCGCGCCTCTGCCTGCATGAGCGCAGCCGATGCAGCGCGCAGGCGCTCGATCCCTTCTTCGAACAGTCGAAGTGCATCGTCCAGAGGCACCTCGGATCGCTCAAGCTCGCCGACAATAGTCTCAATGCGCGCGATGTCCGCTTCGTAGCTCATTTTCCCTCGTCCGCATTCCGTATCGAGCGCGCAGTCGCGCGCACGATGCCGTCGCGCAGCAAGAGATCGAAGTCGAGCGCCGGAACGAAGTCGGAAATGCTGCCGAGCGTCGCGCCGGCATCGTCTCGCGCAACGGCGTAGCCCCGCGCGAGTGTCGCGAGCGGGCTCAACGCATGCAACTTCCCTGCGATCGCCGTCATTCGCGCACTGCGCCGCTCGGCCGTTCGCGAGACCCCGACGCGCAGGTCGTGCGCCGCACGTCCCACGCGATCGCGACGGCGCTGTACCTGGCGCACGAGCGCCTCGCGAAGCGCGATCAGCATCGCGGCCGCCTCCGCGCGCACCTCGGCAAGCACCGGCACCGCCGCCTCGGCAGCCGCGGACGGTGTGGCGGCGCGATGGTCCGCGACGAGATCGCACAAGGTGACGTCCACCTCGTGCCCGACGGCGGAGATCGTCGGAATCGCGCACGCCGCGAGCGCGCGCGCGACCGGCTCGGAGTTGAACGCCCAGAGATCCTCGCGCGCACCCCCGCCGCGCCCGATGATCACCGTGTCCACCTGCCCCCAGCGCGTGACGCTGTCGATCGCACGCGCGAGATCGGCCGGAGCGCCATCGCCCTGCACCTTCGCGGGAATCAACACGATCTCCACCGTTGGGCAGCGGCGTCGCATGACCGCGATGATGTCGCGGAGCGCCGCGCCATCCGGGCTCGTGATCACGGCAACGCGGCGCGGAAGACGAGGGAGCACCCGTTTGCGAGACGGCTCGAGCAGCCCGTCCGCGCGCAGCCGCGCCGTCGCCTCCTCGAATGCCTTGCGCCACAACCCGTCGCCCACCGCGTCGATCGCGGTGATCGTGCACTGCAGCGCGCCTTGCGCGGGATAGACGGTCGGCTGTCCAAACGCGACCACTTGCATGCCGTCCTCCGGAGCGGTGGGCACACCGCGCTGGTCGCGAGACCACATCACGCACTTGATCTGCGCGGTAGTGCCGCGCAGGCAGAAGTACCAGTGGCCGCTCCGGTGCGATTTGAAGTCGCTGATCTCGCCGCGAATCCAGAGGCGCGGAAAGGCGCCCTCGACCACGACCTTCGCCTGCTGGGTGAGCAGCTCCACCGACATGGCGCTTTCCGGTGACGCGCCAGGAACCTGCGGAACGGCGAGAGACATCGCGGCCATGATCCCGCGCTGCCCGTACGAACGCGGCGGCTCGGCAACCGGAAACAGCTGCGGCTCGAGCAGCTCCGCCTGCGGAGTGGGACGCCGTGACCCTCGCTTCATCTCGCCGCGCTCTGTTCGGCCGCCCGGACCGTGTTCTTGAGCAGCATGGCGATGGTCATCGGCCCCACGCCACCGGGCACCGGAGTGATCTTCGATGCACGCTCACGCGCGCTCGCGAAGTCCACGTCGCCGACAAGGCGGAAACCGGTCTTCGTGGATGCGTCTTCGATGCGATTGATGCCGACGTCGATCACCACCGCTCCTTCTTTCACCATGTCGCCGGTCACCATCTTCGCCTTGCCCGCCGCGACGATGAGGATGTCCGCGGCGAGCGTGTGCGCCTTGAGATCTCGCGTGGCGCTGTGGCATACCGTGACCGTTGCATTCGCGTTCGGTCCGTTCTGCACCATCAGCGCCATCATGGGCTTCCCGACGATGTTGCTGCGACCGACGATCACGCACTCCTTCCCTTTCGTGACGGTGCCGGAGCGCGCGAGCATTTCCTGCACGCCCGCCGGAGTGCACGGCACGAAGCCATCCCGATCGCCGATCAGATTCTTTCCGACGTTCACCGGATGAAATCCGTCGACATCCTTCTCGGGCAAGATCGTGCGGATCACGACATCCGGATCGAGATGCTTCGGAAGCGGCATCTGCACGAGAATGCCGTGAATCGTCCGATCGTCATTCAGGCTCTTCACGACCGCGATCAACTCTTCCTGCGAGATCGTCGCCGGCTTCTTGATGGTCAGGCTGTGCATCCCCGCCTCGTCGCACGCGCGACCCTTGTTCCGGACGTACACCTCACTCGCGGGATCTTCGCCCACCAGCACCACCGCGAGCCCCGGCCTGATCCCGCGCGCGGCCAGCTTCGCGACCTCGACCGTCACTTCTTCGCGAATGCTCCTTGCGATTGCGTTGCCGTCGATCAGCTCAGCGGGCAAAGTCCACCGCCCGCTGTTCGCGAATCACTACGATCTTGATCTGTCCGGGGTACTGGAGCTCGGTCTCGATGCGGCGCGCGATCTCCTCGCTCAGCGCGGACATGCGGAAGTCGTCCACGTCATCCGGATTGACGATCACCCTGATCTCTCTCCCCGCCTGAATGGCGAACACCTTGTCGACACCCGTATAGCTCGCCGCGATGCGCTCGAGGCCTTCCAGCCGCTTGACGTACGTCTCGAACGCCTCGCGCCGCGCACCCGGGCGGGATCCCGAGATTGCGTCGGCCGCCTGCACGAGCACCGAGATCTCGCTCTCATGCGGCACATCGTCGTGGTGCGCAGCGATGCAGTTGATGATGAGCGGGTGCTCGCCATAGCGAGTCGCGACCTCGACGCCGAGCTGTACGTGCGTGCCTTCGTGCTCGTGCGTGAGCACCTTCCCGATGTCGTGGAGAAGCGCACCCCGCTTCGCCATGGTGACGTCGAGCCCGAGCTCCGCCGCCATGATGCCTGCCAGATGCGCGACTTCCTTCGAGTGATGAAGAATGTTCTGTCCGTAGCTGGTGCGGTACTGCATGCGTCCGATCAGACGGATCAGCTCGACGTTGAGCCCGTGTGCACCGACCTCGTAGGCAGCCTGCTCGCCCATGTCCTGGATCGCCGCGTCGACCTCCTTCCTCGACTTCTCGACGACCTCCTCGATGCGGCCCGGATGGATGCGGCCGTCGGCGACCAGCTTGGAGAGCGCAACGCGCGCCACCTCGCGGCGCACGGGGTCGAAGCACGACACGACCACGGTATCGGGCGTGTCGTCGATGATGACGTCGACCCCGGTCGCCAGCTCGAACGCACGAATGTTTCGCCCCTCTCGTCCGATGATGCGTCCCTTCATCTCGTCGTTCGGAAGCGAGACGGAGGACACGCTGATCTCCGACGTGTGCTCCGAGGCGATACGCTGTACCGCGAGCGCGACGATCTTCTTCGCCTCACGCTCCGCGTTGCGCCGCGCGCTCTCTCGAATCTCGCGCAGCTGGTTGGCAGCGTCGGCGTGCGCCTCTTCGGCCAGGCGACTGATCATCTCGGCCTTGGCGTCCTGGGCCGACATGCCCGCCAGCTGTTCGAGCCGGCGGCGTCCCTCAGCGCTGAGCTTCTCGAGCTCGGCCTCGCGATCCACGACCGCGTTCTCGCGCCGACCGACGTCGCTCACGCGCCGCGCGACTTCCTTCTCGCGGGCCTCGAGCAGG
>DATGDQ010000020.1:0-7160 GCA_035310785.1 Gemmatimonadaceae bacterium
GGGTGGCCACACACGTCGTACGCAGGATCGAGTTGTAGCGGGGATCCTTGGACAGTGTGGCCGCGGCCACCGCGTCGTTCGGGTTCTTGAGCAACGCGCGCATCGCCGCGGCGTTCGCCGGCGTCTCGATGGCGGATGTGCCCGAGAAGAACGCCCGGGTCACGTCGTTCAGCTGCACCGGAAACTTGAAGTGCTCGAAGCGGACGAGCCCCTCGGCGAGCTGATAAATGGCGTTGTCGGGTCGCGGGACGGATGAGTGGCCGCCCGGATTCTTGACGGTGAGCGTGAAGTTCGTGAACGCCTTCTCGGTTGCCTGCACGGCCTGGAGAAAGGGCTTGCCGTTCTTCAGCGAGCCGCCGCCGCCTTCGTTGATCGCATACTCGGCATCGATCAGATCCTTGTGATTCTGCACCAGCCAGTTCGCGCCGAGCTGGCCTGATTTCTCCTCGTCGGGCGTGAGCGCGAGGATGATGTCGCGATCGGGGACGAAGCCCTCCTTCTTGTAGCGAATCATGTTCGCGACGAAGATCGAGGCCATCGCCTTGTCGTCGATCGAGCCGCGTCCGTAGTAGTATCCGTCCTTCTCGACGAGCTTGAACGGATCCGTCGACCAGTCGGATGGCAGGGCCATCACCACATCCAGGTGCGCGAGCAGGAGCAGCGGCTTCTTCGCGCCCGTCCCGTGCAGTCGGACGACTATCGAGTGCTTGTCATCCGTGGGGCCGAGGAGATGAATGTCGGATTCGGGATAGCCCGCGGCGCGAAAGCGTGCCGCGATCTGCTCCGACGCCTTCGTCACGCTGCCGACACCCGCCGAGTCTTCGGTGTTTGTCTCGACGAGCTCCTTGTAGATCTCGTGGAGCGCCTGCTGCTCCGGATTGAGCGTGAGCGCCTGCGCATGCGCACGCGATGCCGTGAGCGAGACGGAGCAGAGTGCGAGTGAAGCGGCGGTCAGTGCGCGGAGCGACATCTTCATCACTTGGTCTCGGTGCGGGTGGCCATGCATTCGAGCTCGATGCGCCCGCCCAACACCAGACCGTTGGTGGCGAATGCGCTGCGAGCGGGGAGGTGACGTGGAAAATATGTCACGTACACTTCGTTCATCGCCGCCCACTCCTTGATATCGGCGAGCATTGCGGTGCACTTCACGACGTCGTCCATGGACGACCCGTTGGTCTCGAGCACGTGCTTGATGTTCTCGAGCGCCTGACGCGTTTCGGCCTGAATGCCTCCGGCCGCGAGCTTCCCGGTGCTGTCGGTGCCGAGCTGTCCGGACAGATAGAGCATGCGCCCCACACGCACGAGCTCGGAGAAGGGGCGATGACCGTCGCCGGGCGGCGGTACCCAGTCGACGGGCTGGCGCGCGCGATGTGGGTGGGTGCAGGCGCCGAGTACGCAGGCGAGGATGAAACAACGGGTGAATGTGCGCATGTGCGAATGTACCTCGGGGTCTCGGGGTCGAACAGGCGCGAGGAATCGTTCCCTCGATGTGCGGCCTCTTCACGGACTACCCGTCACCTCGCGCGTTCCCTGCGCTGGTCCGGCCCTTGCCGTTTCCCTGATTCATCTTCGGTGCCTTGGTCGATCCTCACCTCATCTTCGTGACGAGCGCTCGCCCATGTCTCCTCGTCACACCTATGATGCGGTCGTCGTCGGATCGGGACCCAACGGTCTCGCCGCCGCGATCGAATTCGCGCACACCGGCCGTTCCGTGCTCGTGCTCGAGGCGCAGCCAACCATTGGCGGGGGCGCGCGCTCCGCCGAGCTGACGCTGCCAGGCTTCACGCACGACATCTGCTCCGCCGTCTATCCAATGGCCGCAGGGACACCGTTCTTTCCCTCGCTGCCTCTCGATCGGCACGGACTCCGATGGATCGAGCCGCCCGCCGCGATGGCGCATCCGTTCGACGACGGCCCTCCGGCGATGCTCGACCGATCGATCGAGCTCTCGAGCGCCACGCTGGGTAGCGATGCGCATGCGTACGCGAGGCTTCTACGACCATTCGTGGAACGCTGGAACGCACTCGCCGAGGATGCGATCGCGCCGTTGCACCTCCCTCGCCATCCGCTTCTCATGGCGCAGTTCGGCGTCGAGGCACTTCGCAGCGCCAGCTCGCTCGCGCGCGGCCGCTTTCGCGAAGAGCGGGCGCGTGGATTTTTCGGGGGACTCGCTACGCACAGCATCATGCCGCTCACGCGCACCGCTACGGCGTCCATCGGACTCGTGCTCGGCGCGGTGGGTCATCGCGTCGGCTGGCCGATTCCGAAGGGCGGCGCCCAGCGCATTACGGACGCGCTCGCGTCGTATCTGCGCTCGCTCGGCGGCGAGATCGTGTGCGAGCAGCCGGTCGCCTCACTGCGGGACATCCCGGATGCGGAAACGATCATGCTCGACGTGTCTCCGCGCGGGGCGCTCGCGATCGCCGGCGATCGATTCTCGAGCAGCTACAGGAGCGCGCTCGAGCGCTTCACAGTTGGAGCCGGAGTGTGCAAAGTGGACTGGGCGCTGAGCGGGCCGGTACCGTGGCGCGATCCGGAGTGTGCGACGGCGGGCACGCTTCACCTGGGCGGGACGCTCGATGAGCTCATTGCGTCCGAGGCGGCGCCATGGCGCGGCGAGCATGCTGAGCGTCCCTTCGTGCTCGCGGCGCAGCCAAGCCTGTTCGATGCCACGCGCGCGCCGGCAGGGAAGCACGTGCTCTGGGGATACTGTCACGTGCCCAACGGCTCGGATCTGGATGTGAGCGAACGCATCGAGGCGCAGATCGAACGATTCGCGCCGGGGTTCCGCGACTGCATTCTCGCGCGATGCGTGACGCGCGCGTCGGAGCTCGAACGGCGGAACGCGAATCTCTCGGGCGGCGACATCATTGGTGGGGCGAACACGTTGCGGCAGCTGTTCTTTCGGCCCGTCGTCAGTCCGCACCCGTACGAGACGTCGATCGAAGGCGTGTATCTGTGCTCCGCGTCGACGCCGCCGGGTGGGGGCGTCCACGGTCTCTGCGGCATGTACGCCGCGCGAGCCGCGATCGCGAGGCTCCGCAGCCGACACCAACCAGGCGCGAATTCGCCCTCCTCGGCCAGCGCGGGCATGGAAAACGCTTAGCGCAATCAGAGACCACTTGTGACGGAGCTCGTGCTGTGCCGAAGAATCATCTTGCGACCTACTTGAAGGACCATCTCGCAGGCTCGGAAGCGGGACTCGAGATTCTGAAGCACATCGAGTCGAAGCACGTCGGCGACAGCGTTGGCGAGATTGCCCGACGCATCCAGGATGAAATCGTTGGAGAGCGGAAGGTGGTCGAGCACCTCCTCGAACAGCTCGATGCATCGACGAACGCACCGCGTCGCGTGGCGGGCTGGCTGTCGGAGAAAGCGCTCGAGCTCAAGCTTTACGCCGACGATCCGGGTGACGGCGCGCTGTGGTTGCTCGAGGCCGCGGAGGCGATCAAGATCGGTGTCCACGGAAAGCTCGGGATGTGGAAGGCGCTGTCAGCGAACGCGCAGCAGGTGCCGGTTCTCGCGACGGTGGAGTACGAGCCGCTCATCAAGCAGGCGATGGCGCAGGAGGAGCTTCTGGAGCTCGTTCGCCTCGAGGCGTCGCGCGCGGCGTTCGCGCCGAACCGCTAGGGCCGAGCGCGGGTCGATCTGCGTACGTCACCGTAGGTGCGATACCCGGTCCGTCACGTCGCGCCTCCGAGTTGCTTGCATCTTCGGTCCAGCCGGGGGATCATTGACGCGAAGCGCCAGCGTTGACCTCTACGACTCGACACGTGACCGGACCGCATACCACCCTCGACGACGATCCACCGCCGCTCACGCAGCCATCGGATCTCGGCTTCGGAAGCGTCGTTGCCCAGGCCGTGCGTGGCCGCTTTCTCAGGCGCGACGGCAGGCCGAACAGCAAGAAATACGGGCTCGGCGCGCAGCGGCTCGCGCGCTTCTATCTCGCCTGCCTGGATGCGAGCTGGACTGCGTTCTTCCTGTGGATGATGGGTGGGCTGCTGCTCATGAATGGGTGCTTTGCTCTCGCCTACGCGGCGCTCGGCAGCGGCGCGCTGCACGGCATGGAAGACATGGGCATCGCGGATCCATTCCTTCAGGCGTTCTCATTCAGCGTCGGCGTGTTCACGACCACTGGAACCGGGACGATGCACGCCTATGGCGCCGACGCGAACTGGCTCGTGAGCCTCGAGTCGTTCGTTGGACCGATAACGCTCGTGATCGTGTTCGGGCTGCTCATTGCACGGCTCACGCGTCCGCGCATGCGCATCGGTTTCAGCGAGTCGGCGATCATCGCGCCGTACCAGGGCGGCCGGGCGCTGATGTTCCGGATCGTCAATCTGCAGCCGGGTGAGCTGAGCGATGTGCAGGCTCGGGTGAATCTCGCGCGCTTCGAAAACTCGAACGGCTCCCGCGTGCGGACATTTCACGCGCTAGCGCTCGAACGAAACTCCGTGGAGATGTTCACGCTGCACTGGACCGTGGTGCATCCGATCACGGCGGACAGCCCGCTGGCGGGGATGACACCCGAGAGTCTGGCGGATTCGCAGGCGGAGTTCCTGATCTTCATCAACGCCCTCGAGGAGACGTTCTCCACGCGTGTCTCGACGCGGGCGTCGTATCTGTGGGACGAGGTGCGCTGGGATGTGAAGTTCGCGAGCATCTTCGCCAACGGTCCGGATGGCGTGATCGCGATCGATGTCGAGAGGCTGAGTCGCACCGAGCGGCTCGAAGAGGGAGCGACACGGACGCCCGCTCCTCTCGAGCGTGGCGTCGTGTCCTCGCGCTAGGCCCCATTCCCGCCGCCGGCGCGAATCGACTCGAGATCCAGCTCCTGCTCGAGCGATCGCAGCACCTCATCCGAGATCGCATCCTCGTCGCGCAGGCGGATCAGCATTCGTCGCTCGGCGTCGATCATTGCGAGACGCAGGCGCCGGCGCCCTTCGAAGCTGCCGCCATCCTGCTCGTTCGTGCGCAGCCGCTCCCGCAACTCCGCGCGCAGCGCAGCCACATCCCGTGGATCGACCCACTGCTCGTGTGACAGATCCTCGAGCGCCTCGGCCCCGCGCCTCGTCGCCTCCCGGCGCGCGAGGCGCTCTTCCGCGCGGCGCGCCTCCTCGGGCGGGAAGCGCAATGCACGCACGATGGTCGAGAGCGAGAGTCCCTGCACGAGAAGCGTCAGCACGATCACGTTCATCGTGATGAGAATGATCTCCGTGCGGTGCGGAAACGGCTCACCATTCTCGATCACGAGCGGCAACGCGAGCGCCGTCGCGAGCGACACCACGCCGCGCATACTCGTCCACGATACGAGAACCAGCGACTTCCAGTTCGGCCTCGGCGTTCTGCGTCGCGCACTCGCGCTGAGTTGCCGCGGAAGCACCGTCACGAGCGGCACCCAGATCAGGCGCACGGCGATGGCGACACCGGTGATGATCACGCCGTCTCGAAAGACGGCGCCGAGACCGTCGCGCGGCTCGAGCTCGAGGAGCATTCGAAACTGCGCGCCGAGGAGAAGGAAGATCAGTGAATTGACGAGGAATACCACGAGATCCCACACGGTCCGCGACTGAAGGCGCGAGGTGGGGCCGACGGCCGTGGAGAGCCCTTGCTGGAGATACACGCCGCCGGCAACGCACGCGAGCACCGCCGACACGTGAAGCGCCTCGGCGGCCGACCACGCGACGTACGGACCCGCGAGCGTGAGCAGCGCCTCGGCGAGCGGATCCTTCGTGAGACGAAGGGCGCGAATGATGAGCCAGGCGACGAGCAGCCCGATCAGGCTTCCGATCCCGGCATCGATGAAGAAGCGAACGATCGATTCGCCCCAGCTGAAGACGCCGGTGACGGCGGCAGCCACCGCAGTTCGATAGAGGACGAGCGCCGAGGCGTCGTTGACGAGGCTTTCGCCCTCGAGCACCGTGATGACGCGAGGCGGCACTCGAAGTCGCGACACGATGGCCGTGGCGGCCACTGCGTCTGGCGGTGAGATGATCGCGCCGAGCGCTACGGCGACGGCCCACGGGAGGCCGGGAAAGAGCTCGCGCGCAACTACTGCCACGACCGCAGTCGTCACGATCACGAGGCCTACGGCTAGCGTGCCGATCTTGTCGATATTCCGCTTGAACTCGCGCACGGACGTGAACATCGCCGCCGACCAGAGTATCGGCGGCAGGAACACAAAGAACACGAGATTCGGATCGAGCTGCGGAATCGAGATGCCGGGAATCAGCCCCACCGCGAAGCCCGCGAGCACCTGGAGAATCGGCGTCGGTACGGGAAGGCGGCGGGCGAGCGCAGTGAGCGAGACCACGAGCACTGCGACCACGACAGCGAAGACGACCGGCTGAAAATGCATTGCGGAGGGAACGGGGAAGCGGCGCCACCGAGACTCGATCAATCTCCGGAGCCACCGGACACATCGCAACGGCGGCGCGGCGATGCGCCCGCGGAAGGCGTCGAACGCTCGATGCGCCAAAGGGCGCATTCACCTCGCGATTGCGTCGTTTCGCCACGGTTTGGTGCCCGCGGAACGCGATGTGAATGAGACTCGGTGCATGACGCAGGCTGCGCGCACGCGCGGATCGGTGAGAGTTGCGTTGGCGGCGGGGGTGGTGTGCGCATCGGCGCCGCTCACGCTCCCGCACGCGGCCGCACAATCCGATGGCGCCCGCGCCGCGAGCACGTCGCCGGCTCCGCACGCGGACTCGGCACACGTGCGCACGCGCGTGTCGATGCGGCGCGTGAACTTCTACGTCGATACTGCCGTCGTGCTGCACATTCGCCATCTCGATGGAACAATGCGAAGCAAGAACGGCGGCCCCATCATCTTCGACGACAAGGGCTCCTTCATCATTACGCTCGATACTGCCGAAGTGGGAATGACCGGCGCCGACCTCTCCGTGCTGCTCAACAAGTACGTGTTCGGATACAGGGGCTCGCCACTCTCGGATCTGCATCTCCGAACGGAGGGCGATCACGTCGTGCAGACGGGACGCATGCACAAGGTGGGCACGATCCCCTTCGAGATCACAGCCACCATGGACGTGACGCCGGACGGTCTCATCCGCATGCATCCCATCAAGACGAAGATCCTCGGCATGAATGGGCAGAAGTTGATGAAGTTCCTGGGCCTGTCGCTCGAGAAGCTGCTCGAC
>DATGDQ010000021.1:0-8253 GCA_035310785.1 Gemmatimonadaceae bacterium
GTGGCAGCTTCAGGCGGTGATCGGGGAGACGCTGGTCGACCGGTTCGATGAGGACTGGTATCGCAATCCGCGCGCGGGGCCGTACATCATCGAAATGCTGTTCGCAGAGGGCCAGCGCGAGCTCGCGCACGAGCTCGCGGAGCGGGTGACCGGGCGGCCACTCTCGTTCGCGCCGCTCGTGCGCGCGACGGAAGCGATGCTGTTGTCGGCGTGAGCAGTGCAATCGAGTATCGAGGAGAGTGAACATGGCTAGGCAGACGGCGCTCGTCACCGGTGCATCCCGCGGGATCGGGCGGGCCACAGCGCTCCGCCTCTCGGCGGCGTACGACATCATCGCGGTGGCCCGCTCTGCGAGCGAGCTCGCGTCGCTCGAAGAGGAGATCGAGGTCGGCGGCGGAGTCTGTCGCGCGATCCAGCTCGACATCGCCGATGAGAAGGCGGTCGGCAACGCGCTCCGTGGTCTCGAAGTGGACGTGCTCGTGAACAATGCGGGCGTCGCCACCATGAAGCCATTCCTCGAGCTCACGAGCGCGGAGTGGCACCGGATGGTGGATGTCAACTTCAACTCGCTGTACTACGTGACGCATGCGCTGATCGGCGGCATGGTGCAGCGCAAGCGCGGATTCGTCGTCACCATCGGTTCGCTCGCGGGGCGCAACACGTTCGTGGGCGGCAGCTGCTACGCGGCGACCAAGCACGCGGTGAACGGATTCAGCGAGTCGCTGATGCTCGAGGTGCGCGACTCCGGCGTGCGCGTCGCCGTCGTGATGCCGGGCTCCGTAGCCACCAGTCTCACGCCGGGCGGCGGCGACGACAGCTGGAAGTTGACGAGCAATCAGATTGCCGATTCCGTGTGGTATCTCATCACCCAGCCGGATTCGGTGCTCGTGTCGCGCCTCGAGATTCGTCCTGCGCGCGCCAAGGGGCCGCGATGACGGCTCCGCAGAACTCGATCGCGCCGATCGCGGGCGCTCGCAAGCTGCTCATCGTGATGAGCGATCTGCTGTTTCGGTCGAAGATCGACGAAGTCGCTCGCCGGCTCGGGCTCGAGCTCCGCGTCGCGAAGTCGCCCGAGCAGCTCGACCGGCAGCTCGCCGCGGGCGAGCCCGCGCTCGCGATCGTGGATCTCGAGGAGAGCGCGCTCGACTCCTTCGCGGCGATCGCGCGGATTCGCACCGCGTCGCCGAGCACGCCGATCCTCGGCTTCGCGGGGCACGGCAACGTCGACGCGATCAGACGCGCACGGGAGAGTGGCGCGACGGTGCTCGCACGCTCGGGCTTCACGGCTCAGCTGCCTTCGTTGCTCGCCCAGGTGGCCGAACGGGAGCAAGCACGGGCGACGGGCTGACGGGCTGGGGTGGCCTGCGCGAGTGTACCGCGTAGATTCCCCCATGTGATCCGCGCACCGTACTCAGCTACGGACACGACCGGCGTTCGATCGGAAGCCTCGATTCGGGAACTGGTTGCAGTCCGCGAGATCGTGCATGCCTTCCTCACGGCCGATCGGCCGCAGGATGTCTTCCAGTTCGCGCTCGATCGTGTGAGCCCGCTGGTGGGCGCCGCCTTCGCGTCGGTGTACACGATCGCCGATGACGACGACGTGATGCGGCTCGCAGCCTCGTACAACTGGCCGGCGCGCTTCCGCCCCTTTCTCGGCGAGATGCGCGTGCGCGTGGGACTCGGCCCGAGCGGACAGGCGGCGGGCGAACGGCGCGCGATCCACGTGCCCGATCTCTTTGCCGATCCGTCGCTCGCCGACTGGCAGGAAGTCGCAACGGAGCTCGGATTCAGTGCGCTCGTGGCATTGCCACTGCAGACGCCGGCGCGCGTGCTCGGTGCGGTGACGTTCTACTTCGCGAAGCCCGGGCTGTTGACGGTGGAGGAGCGTGGCCTCCTGCAGATCGTCGCCGACCAGATGGCTGCGACGGCGGAGAAGGCCGCGATGATCGACGATCTGCGCCGGGCCAACGGCGCGCTGCTCGAGTCGAACGCGCAGCTCGAGCAGCAGTACGTCGCGGTCATGGAGGCGCGCCGACTGAAGGACGAGTTCCTCTCGAACATCAGTCACGAGCTCCGCACTCCGCTCACCGCGCTTCTCGGCTACGCGTATTTGCTGCAGGAGGAGATGTCGGGTCCGCTCACGGACGAGCAACGCAAGACGCTCGCGCACATGACGACCTCGAGCGAGCGACTGCTCGTGTTGATCGAGGATCTGCTGGAGCTCACCGCGCTTCGGCGCGGCGAGGTTCGGGTGCAGGTGGAGCTCTTCGATCCGCGCGCCGCGCTCGAGACGGCGCTCGAGACGACCGCCGCCGAGCGTCCGCCCGGCATCGAATTGCGCACCGAAATTCCCGAGGGACCGCCGCGATGGATGCGCAGCGATCGTCAGAAAGTGGTGAAGATCCTGTCCAAGCTGCTGGGGAATGCCTACAAGTTCACCTCGCACGGCGAAGTGCGCGCGACCGTGCAGGTGCTCAACGATATCGCGCGATTCACCGTATCCGATACGGGAATCGGCATACCGGTCGCGGCACATCAGCTGGTGTTCGACGAATTCCGGCAGGTGGATGGCTCCACCACGCGCCAGTATGGCGGCTCCGGCCTCGGCCTTGCGCTCTCGAGACAGTTGGCGCGACTGCTCGGCGGTGACATCCAGCTCGAGTCGGCGCCCAAGGAAGGGTCGTCGTTCGTGGTGGAGATCCCGCTAGAATTCAGCAACGACTTGCAGCCGTCGACCGCTCTGCCAGGCTGACTCAACAACAGGACATTGAATGATTCAGGAAATCACCACTCCGATGCCGCCGGCGGACGTGCTTGCGGCGGCGAAGAAGTTCTTTGCGCGCCGCAGCCCCATCTACGCGGCGTTCCTCGAGAAGGAGGGTCCCTCGTACGTGACCTTTCGTGGGCAGGGCGGCGAAGAGCTGGTGATCGGCGTGGCGCCATCGGAGTCTGGAACCATCGTGCGCGGGTCCACGTACCTCTTTGATCAGCAGATCGCGCGATTCTTCTCGACGCTCGATCCGATTCCGGACACCGAGAAAGAGATCGGAATGACGAACATGACACAGGCGGGCACTGCGTGAGCGAGCCATTCGTGGCATCGCTACGCACCTCGCAACACACCCCGATTGCCGTTGGCGTGCAGGGACCGGACGCATTGAGCATTCGCGTCGAGGTACCCGAGCGTTGGGATGTCGCTCTGCTTTCGGCGGCGCCGGCGTCCAGCGTTGCCGACGTGAAGCGCGCGGCGCTGCGAGCCGTCTCGCCGGATGACGATGCCTCCGAGTACGTCATCAAGTTGCGTGGCTTCGAGGTGTTGGATGAGAACGTCTCGATCGCGGATGCGGGTGCGCGAGACGGCTCGATCTTTCTGCTGACGCACCGCCGCAGGCGGCCCGTCCGGTGAGCGCGGCGAGTCCGCGCGCCGCCGTCGATCAGGACGAGCGGGCGACGCTGGGCCATGCGGCGAGGAAGCTGCGCGAGGAAGTCGCGAAGCGCATCGTGGGGCAGGAGACCGTCGTCGAGGAAATTCTGATGGCAATCCTGGCCGGCGGCCACGTACTGCTGGTCGGCGTTCCCGGGCTCGCGAAGACGTTGCTGATTCGCAGTGTCGCGGAGGCGATGCGGCTGGAGTTCCGGCGAATTCAGTTCACGCCGGATCTGGTGCCCAGCGACATCACGGGCACCGAGATCATGGAAGAGGACAGCGCGACGGGCGCGCGCAGCTTTCGCTTCGTGCGCGGGCCGATCTTCGCGAACATTGTACTCGCGGATGAGATCAATCGCACGCCGCCGCGCACGCAGGCGGCGTTGCTCGAGGCGATGCAGGAGCACAGCGTGACGGCGGCGGGCGAGACCATGCGTCTGCCCGAGCCGTTCTTCGTCCTTGCGACGCAGAACCCCATCGAGCAGGAAGGAACCTATCCGCTCCCCGAGGCGCAGCTCGATCGTTTTCTCTTCGATGTGCGCATCGGCTATCCGGCGGAAGATGAAGAAGTGTCGATTCTGCGCGCCACGACCGGAAATGCGGCGGTGCCGCTCACGCCGGTGCTCGACGCCTCGCACGCCATGGGGCTGCAGCGACTGACCCGCGAGATCCCGGCGGCCGAGCCGGCGCTCAGATACGCCGCCCGTCTGGCGCGCGCCACGCGTCCCGACAGCGCAGACGCGCCCGAGCTGGTGAAGCGGTACGTGCGCTGGGGTGCGGGGCCGCGCGCCGGACAATCGCTGATTCTGGGCGCGAAGGCGCACGCGCTCCTGGCGGGTCGGTTCGCAGTCGCGCCCGAGGACATCAAGCGCGTTGCGCATCCCGTGCTCCGACATCGCGTGCTGCCCAACTTCGCTGCGGAAGCGGAGGGGATCACCGCGGAGCGGGTGATCGACGAGATTCTGTCGCGCATCTCGCCGCCGCGGAGCGACATCGGGCTGTAGTATGCCGCTCGCGGGAAGCTACGGGCCGTTGCTGGACGCGCTGCGCGGCGTGACGTGGCCGGCACGCCGCTCGATTCGTGGTCCGGCCGCGGGCACGCATCGCTCCAGACAACGCGGCGTCTCGCCCGAGTTCACGGAATATCGTCCCTATCGTCAGGGCGACGACCCGCGGCGCCTGGACTGGAAGCTCCTTGCGCGCACGGATCGCGCATTTCTCAGAATCACGAACGATCGCGCGACGCTCGGCACGATCCTGATGCTCGATGCGTCGGCATCGATGGCGTTTCCCCTTGCGACGCAAGGGAAGTGGGAGCAGGCGTGTCGCATTGCGATCGGGCTCGCGGCGGTCGCGCACAATGCGGGCGACCCTGTTGGAGTGATCGTTCCGGCGGCGCAGGAGGTCGTGCAGCTTCCGCCGCGCACGCGGCGAGGCGTGATCGGCGAGGCCGCACGGCTGTTCGAAACGATCGTCCCCGCGGCAAGTGCGTCGCTCGTGCCGGTGCTCGCGCTGGTGCGGCCGACGCAGCGCATCGTGCTGATCTCGGACTTTCTCGGCGACGACGAGGAGCTGCTTCGCGCCGCGCGCGAGCGGATTACCGCGGGCGCGGACGTGCTTGCGATTCACGTCGTCGCTCGCGAGGAGCTCGATCCGTCGAGCGCATCGATCATTGCCATCGATCCCGAGCACACGGAGCTCAAGCGCTCACTGTTGGCCGAGACCCGCGCTGGATATCTCGAGGCCTTCGCGGCATGGCGTGCGGAGCTCGCCCGCGCGTGGCGTGAAGCCGGAGCGGCGTATTTCGAGGTATCCACGGATGAGGCGGCGGACCACGCGGTGCGCAGAATCGCGTCGCCGGCCACGGTCCAGGCGAGGGGCGCGTGACGTTTCTCGCGCCGTGGGCACTGTGGGTGGCAGCGGGGGTGAGCGCGGCGGTGATCGCGCTCCACATCCTCGCGAGCAGGAATCCGCGCGTGACTCCGCTGCCGACGGCCCGCTTCGTTCCCGATGTCCCGTTGCGCGCGACCGCGCGCGCGCTACGGATATCGGACGTGCTCCTGATGCTGTTGCGCGTCGCGGCGGTGATGCTCGTGGGGTTGGCGTTCGCGCGCCCCGAGCTCACGAGAGCGAGGAGGGCGATTGGACGCGTGGTCATGGTGGACGCATCGCGCTCGCTCGCGTCGCCCGCCGAGGCCGTGGACAGCGTCGCGCGGATGCTCGCGCGCGGGGACGTGCTCATCTCGTTCGACAGCAGCGCGCATCCGATCCCTGATGGCGGGACGGATTCGCTGCGGGCCGCACTGGCCGACACTACCGCGCGAAGGCCGCGCGGCTCGCTCTCCACGGCGCTCGCCGCCGCGATGCGCGCCTCGACCTCGCTGCGCTCCGACGCGGATTCGGTGGAGATCGTGCTGGTGTCACCGGTGGCCTCGGAGGAGTTGGATGCTGCGACGAGTGCCATCCGCGCGGCATGGCCCGGACGCGTGCGTCTGGTGCGCGTGGCGCCTGCCCGGCGTCGCTCCGCGGGCATGCATCGCATCGAGGTGATCAACGCGGAGCAGGATGATCCCGTGCGTGCGACCGCGTCATTGCTTGGCGCCGCGGCGCGGAAGACATCGGCGCCGGTGAGCGCGTCGTCGCCCGGAGTCGTCAGCGCGGACACCGAGCTCGCGCGCATCGATCGCGGCGCCGCGCGTGCGGCGGATACAGCGTGGGCGCGCGATCGCGCGCACGTACTCGTGCGCTGGCCGTTCGCACTCGATACGGGCGGAACGAGGGTGCGCGCGCGTCCTCAAACTGTTGGCGCAATCGTGGTCGACGATGGCGCCCCAGCGGTGGTCGTGTCTGCCTTCGTGCGCGCGGTGGACCCGGCGCCCGGGCGCGTCGTCGCGCGCTGGGCCGACGGGACCGCCGCAGCCACGGAGCGCATGCTGGGCAGCGGTTGCGTTCGCGATGTCGCCATTCCCTTGCCGCGCGCCGGCGATCTCGCTCTGCGCGAGAGCACGCGCAAGCTCGTGGCCGCGCTGGCGTCACCCTGCGGCGGACGCGTCGACTTCACTCCCGCTCCCGACTCCGTGCTCGCGCGGCTGCGCGGCGCCGGGCCGCTGGTCCCCACGCGCGCACTCGAGACACGCGTCGCGCCGCCGGGCCATCTCGCGACCTGGCTGCTCTCGGCCGCATTGGCGCTGCTTCTGCTCGAGCCGTTCGCGCGCCGACGGCGAGCGGCCGCATGACCGCACGCGAGCGCGTCGCCTCCGCGCGCCGCACGCTCGGCGCCGCCACCATTGTGCGCGCAGCTCTGTGGGCGGGCGCCGCTGGCGTTGCGCTGCTGGGCGCAGGAGGAATTCTCGATTGGATCATCGGCGTGCCGCGCCCGGTGCGCGTGCTCGCGATTCCCGCGGCGATCGTGGTGGCGCTCGGCGCCGGCGCGTACGCGCTCTGGCGCGGACGACGCGTGCGCTCGCTTCCCGCAATCGCGCTCTGGCTCGAGGAGCGCGTGCCCGAGCTCCGATACGCGCTGGTCACCGCGCTGGACGCTCCGCACGCGAGCCCGTATCTCGAGCACGGCGTCGCCGCCGTGCACTGGACGCCGGTGATTCGCCGAGCGCTTGGCCACGCACTGCTGCCACCCGTGCTCGTGCTGGGCGCCGCCGCGTCGTTGCTGTTCGCGCTTCCCGCCGGTATCCGCGCGCGAATCTCCGAGCCGCGCGCGGGCGACTCGCTGCTGCGCCCTTCGAGTGCTCCCGCGCCGCTCCGCAACCGACTCACCCCGCTGGTGGCCGAGGTGATACCTCCCGGCTACACGGGCGACACGCACGTGACCGTCGTCGACGAGCCATCGTCGGTCGAGGCGCTCACCGGAAGCCACCTCGTTCTACGGGGCCGCGGATCGTCCAGCGGAATCAGCGCAGCGATCGGTGGCGCCGCCGTGTCGTCCGCCCTGCTCCGCGACACGGCCGATCAGTGGCGCCTCGAGCTCGCGGTGCCCGCCAAACCCGTCGCGCTCGAGCTCCACGATCGGAGTTTCGTTCGCACGGTGATCATCGCTCCGCACCCCGACTCGCTTCCGGTCGTCACGCTCGCCGCTCCGTTGCGCGACACGGTGATGCGTACAGCGAAGGGCCCCTTCGCGCTGAGCGCGAGCGCCAGCGATGACTACGGGCTGGACGCCGGCTGGTTCGAGTACATCGTGAGCTCGGGCGAGGGCGAGACGTTCACGTTCAAGTCCGGCATCATTCATCGCGTACACGCAGGCGGCGCACGCAGCGCCAACCTCACCGGCGCGCTCAATCTCGATTCGCTTGCGCTCAAGCCTGGCGATCTCGTGCACGTGCGCGCCGTTGCTCGCGATCGAAACGACGTCACGGGGCCGGGTATCGGCGTCTCCGAGACTCGCACCATCCGCGTTCCCCGCGCGAACGAGTACGACTCGATCGCCATCGAAGGTGCTCCACCGCCCGATGTCGACAGCTCACAGATCAGCCAGCGCATGCTGATCATCCTCGCCGAGAAGCTGCAGGGGAAGCGCACCAGAATGCCGCGTGGCGATGTCGTGAGGGAGTCGCAGCGCATCGGCAGCGATCAGGCGCGGCTTCGGCAGCACGTCGGCGCGATCGTATTCGCCCGGCTCGGCGCCGCTCAGAACGGCGAAGATGCAGGGAGCAACGCTGCGGCCGAGCATCTCACCCCCGAGCAGCTGCTCGCCGCCGCGAATGCCGCGACGCAGGCCGCCGCCGGCGCGACGGACTTCGAGGGTGACGAAACTCCCGTCGTGGCCGTCAATCGGCCGCTGCTCGAGGCCTACAACGCGATGTGGGCTGCGA
>DATGDQ010000022.1:0-1614 GCA_035310785.1 Gemmatimonadaceae bacterium
TACGGCGTGTACGTGCTTCGCCGTCCCTCCACGGCGCGGCACTTCTGGTCGCAGCGTGTGCGTCAGGCGTACGACGAAATTGCGCGCCCCGCGCGAATGGCCTCTCAGCTCGCGGTGCTGCCCTTGTCGGTCGCGCTCGCGGTCACGGGACACTGGCTCGCGATCGCAATTGGCGCCGCGGCCATCGTGAGCGCCGCCGAGCTCGGACGTCGCCGCGAACGAGCGACACGCGTGTTCCCGGCGAGCACCTCCTTCTTCGCGCCGCTCTGGGTCATCGAGCGAGCCATCTGCAGCTGGCTCGCGCTCGGCGCGCGCATCTTCCTGGGCGGTGTGCCCTATCGCGGGAAGATCCTCCATAGCGCCGCTACGCCGATGCGGGTGCTGCGAGAACGGTACGCGACACGTGCTGAGCAGCGACGTGTGATTCCGGAGGCAGCAGCTCCACGTCGATCGGCTTGAACGTTCCGTTGTTCGAGAGCTCCGCCGAACACGCGGTCACTCCGGCGATCATGTCCATCTCTGCGCGCAACACGATGTAGTCGCCCGCTCGCGAGCGGGGCGGCAGGATGTCGAGCTCGCCATTCGCCTTGATCTCGACGTTCATGAACACGTTGAACGTCGTGGGAATCGTGTCGGGCGCGATGCCGAACGGGGCAAACGCTTTCGCGAGATTCTCGAAGCAGCTCGGATGATGACCCGCGGTTCCGTAGATGATGCGAAAGGTGTCCGGGCTGCACGGCGTCAGAAGAAAATCGTGGCGGCCTACGGTGTCCTCGACGATGGTCCACATGGGCCGGCTGCGATTCGAGTACAGTGTGTGTCCCGTGGTCACATAGATCGTGTTCGCGTAGTCGATCGTGCGGCCGGACGACAGCGACTCGCGCGTGTCCTCCCGCGCGAAGGACATGAGATCCGATACCTGCTCGCCGAGTGGATCGATGATGCGCAGGTACTCGCCCCTCGCGATCGTGAGCGCAGCACCGGTCTGCGGCTCGAGATGCATGCGGGTCACGGCGGTCATGGATTCTCCTCTCGCGGCCCATTCGTGCGATGGAAGGGACAACGCCAACTTTCCTCTACTTCGCGTCCCGAGTACTGACGAGCCTCCGATCGTTCGCCGAAGTCCGCCAGGTTCGGATTGAGCGATCCCTGCACGGCGATCTCGCGCTCGCGGATGGCGTGCTGAATCTTCTTGAATCGCCCTTCGCCGCGCAGCCGACCGAACTGTGCGTGCGGATTGAACACCAGCGCGGGCCAGCGAAACGCCCGCGAGATGCGCGAGCTGTTCGCATGCAGCCCGACGACGAAGTACGCGTGACCACCGAAGCTGAACGAGAACATCGGATCGTCCCCATCATCGCTCACGCTCGGGTCCCACCCTACTTCGGGATCATCGTGCTCGTGCAGGCGCTGCAGCTGGGCCCACACACGAGCCTCGAATGCCAGCTCCGTGCGTGGCGCGCGATCAGGGAACACGGCGACGAACGCGCGCAGCTTCATCGGATCGTGCTCGCCAGCCCCAAACGCCTCCAGATCGGCGGCGAGTGCGCTTGCAGCGGCACGCGTGCCGAGCGGCGGATACATGCGGATGACGTGCCCATGCTGATGAACCAC
>DATGDQ010000023.1:0-6428 GCA_035310785.1 Gemmatimonadaceae bacterium
GAGAGGGTTTTATCGCCATTATCGTACTAGTTTGCGGACAGTATGGCGCCAAGTTATTTAGCGGACCCTCGCATTCCGCGCTCGGGGCTTCCCGCGATGCAATGTCCGCGAGCCTTCTTGAAGCCCTCTTCGCCGCTGCCGCAGCACGGGTTGGCACACCCCCTGCCCGTTGAGTGCGCACCTATCACTCGCGGAAGCATCATCATGACGAAGGACCCCAAGCACCAACCCCCGAGCACCACCTCCACACACGCCGGCGCCGAAGCGGCTGAAGGGATGGAGGCAGTATCGGGACAGCGCGGCGGCGAACCCTCCCGGAGCGATCAGGGTGCCGTGCGCAAGCCACCGAAGCAGTCCGCAGACACCATGAAGCACCCGGGATCCGAGCCACTCGAAGAGCGCTCGATGGAGCACGAGAGCGGCTACGGCGGAAAAGGGGGTGAGCCTCGCGTCAGCTCGGACGAGCGCGAGTCCACCGGCGATGATGGATCGTTGCGCTCGGAGTCGAACAAGCGTTAAGTCAGGGAGTAGTTATTGAACGCGACGAGCGCGACGGCCACGATCGAGATCCCCGCGCTCGCCACTCCCCTGCTCACTAACACACGGAATCGATGATGTCTCGCACTTCGAGAGCGCTCGCCGGCGCCCTCTGCTTCTCGCTCGCCGCCACCGCGGCGCAGGCTCAGGAAGCCGTTCCACTCCACAAGGGCGACCTGGTTCGATTTCTCACCGGTTCCACGTACAGCAAGCCGGAGATCGCCGCGATCGTCCGCCGCGCCTGTCTCGCGTTCACTCCAACGACGCGCGACTACGAGAATCTGCGCGAGCTCGGCGCGACGACCGCCGTCGTCGCCGCGATGCGGACCTGCACCGAGAACAACAACCGGGTCGCGCGCGCGGAGACCGCGGCGCCCGCGCCGGTTCGTCCGATGGAAATCGATCTTCCGTATCGCGCCGTCACCGCACAAGCCGGATCGGTCGCACTCTACACCGTCACGATTCGTCGCGGGTCCACTCCGCTCTCCGGCGTGCGCCTGCTCCTCCGCGGCTCGCGCGAGATCGCCGGCGGCGCGCACGCAGAGCTCAACGCGAACACCGATCGCGACGGGCGCGCCACGTTCTCGATTCCCGCCGGCACCACCGCGGGCAACACGAGCCTCAGGATCGCGGACGCCGACGGCGTCCAGATGAACGGCGTAACCGATTTCGTGCTCACGACCCTCCCCGCCGGTCCGGCGCTCGTGAAGGTCACTCCGCAGACCATCGACATCGGTGCCGGTGGGCGCGGGCCGCGCGACATCACGGTCAGCGTCTCCGATCCATTCGCGAACCCGGTACCGCAGGCGACCGTCGCGCTCAAACAGTTTCCGCCTCGCGGAAGCGCGATCGCGCCCACGCAGATCACCAACAGCACCGGCGTCGCGCATTTCTCCCTGCCGACCGCGCAGCTGCAGGATGGTGACAGTCTCGTCGTGACCATCGGCGACCGCCCATACGCGGCACTGCACGTCTCTGCCGCGGCGGAGATCACGACGCTGCTGCTCGAGGCCGAGCGGCGGTTGAGTGAAGGAAGCGTCACGGCGGAAGGCGCGTACGACAGCGTGCTCGCGGTCGATCCCAACAACGCGCGAGCCCTCATCGGGCGTGGCTACGTTCGTTCGGCACAGAACAAGTTCGAGCCCGCATCGCGCGACTTCGAGGGCGCGCTCAAGTCCAGCGACGATCGCGTGGATGCGCTCAGCGGCCTGGGCTTTCTCGCGCTTCGCCGCAACGACCTCACGTCCGCCGCCGCGCGCTTCGACGAGGCGCTGCACATCGATTCCACCGATGCTGGCGCGGCGACCGGCCGCGCGTACGCGGAGCTCTGGCGGCGCGATCCTCGCCAGGTGCCGCATCGCGCCGCGGCACTCGCGAGCCCGCGGCCCGTTTCCTATCCCGCCGGCGCCGCCAATCAGTTGCGCGCCGGAGTCGACTTCTTCGCTGCACGGAACACGGCGGCCGCGGATCGCGCGCTCACCAGCGCGGCAAGCGGCGCGCCATCGTGGCCCGACGTGTACTACGAGCGCGCGCTCGTGTATCAGGCCGAGGGAAACACGTCGCAGGCGATCGCCGATTTCCAGCACTATCTGCAGCTACGCCCGAACGCGGCAGATCGCGAGGCAGTCGAGTCGCGCATCGGAGCACTGGAACGCAGCCCGACGAAGGCGCTCGTGAGCGGCATCCTTCCCGGCGGCGGGCAGTTCTACACGCACCAGCCCATCCTCGGCGCCTTCGTGCTGGGAGGAGTCGCCGCGAGCGCCGTGTGGGCGCTCAAGTCTTCGCCGATCATCTTCACGGACCCGTTCGGACATCCCTATCAGGCGGGTACGGAGCGCAAGAATCTCTGGAAGGGCGTTGCCGTGGGCGGCGGCATCTGGCTGCTCGGCGCCGTCGAGGCGGCGATCCAGGCATCGACTGCGCGCGGCGATCCATATCCGCCCGAGGATGTCGCCGCGCAAGCGCGAAGAAGTGCGGAGGCGCCGCACATTGTTCCGACTGTTGGGTTTGAACCGACTGGACCGCGGCTAGGTGCGGCGGTGAGCTTCTCTATTCGCTGAACGCGGGAGGCGCGAGAAGCCAGGAGCGAGAATCAGGGAAGGACGGTTACCTGGGATGATCCGGTCTGCCCCTTCGCTGCGGCGGTGATGAAGACGTCGCCCGGAGCGACACCCTTCACGACTCCGTGATCGTCGACGGTGGCAATGGTATCATCGGCGGAGCTCCAGCTCACGGGGCCGGGACCGCCGACGCCCCCTTGAACCGATGCGGCGAGCTGCACCGTCGCACCGACGGTGGTGGTGTCGAATGCCGGGGTCACCGCCACGGTCACGGGCGCAGGATCCACCACCAATGACGCAGTCCCGGACTTACCCTCGCTCGTCGCGGTGATCGTCGTGGTGCCGGGCCCCGTCGAGGTTGCGTTTCCCGTATTGTCGATCGTGGCGACCATGTTGTTGCTCGACTTCCAGTTCACGGTGCGATCCGTGAGCGTGTTTCCGTTCGCATCCTGCAGCGTCGCCGTGAACGTGGCCGATTCGCCATCGGTGATCGTCTGACTCGCCGGCGACACCGCAACAGTGCTCACGGGTGCCGGATTGACCGTGAGCGTCGCCGTGTTGCTGGTCTTCCCTTCGCTTTGCGCCGTGATGGACGATGTGCCGGGTGAGACGCCGGTCGCCACCCCAGACGCATCGATAATGGCGACCGCCGTGTTGCTGGAGTTCCACGCGATCGTGCGGCCGGTGAGCAGGTGACCCTTGTCGTCCTTCGTCACCGCGTTGAATGGCGGAGTGGTGGCGCCCACATCCACCGATGCCGTCTTGGGTGAGATGGTCACGCTGCCGACGGCCACGGGATCGACGGTCAGCGTCGCGGCATTGCTCGTCTTTCCCTCGCTCGACGCGGTGATCGATGTCGTGCCCGCCGCTACGCCTGTTGCGACGCCGGAGTTGGGATCGATCGTCGCGACCGACGTGTTGCTCGAGCTGAAGGTGACGGTCCGGCCGGTGAGCACGTTGCCGCTGCCGTCCTTCGTCACCGCCGTGAACGCCGGCGTGGACTGGCCCACGGTCACGGACTGCGTCGTCGGTGAGATCTCGACACTGCCCACCGGAACGTCCGTGACGGTGAGCGTCGCCGTATTGCTGGTCTTTCCTTCACTCGTTGCCGTGATCGAGGTCGTTCCGGCGGCGACCCCGGTTGCGACGCCGCTCGTGGCATCGATGGTGGCCACCGATGTATTGCTGGAGCTGAACGTCACCGTGCGTCCCGTGAGCACGTTGCCGCTCGCATCCTTGGTCACCGCCGTGAACGCCGGTGTCGTTTGGCCGACGATCACGGACTGCGTGGTCGGCGATATGGTGACCGTCGCGACGGGTTGCGCATTCACCACGATGGTTGCCGTTCCGGTCTTGCCTTCGCTCGTGGCGGTCACGGTCATCGTTCCGGGTGACAGCGCCGTCACGCGCCCGGTGCTCGAGACCGTGGCGATCGCGTCATCACTTCCATCCCAGGTCACCGTCCGTCCCGAGAGCGGGTGTCCGTCCGCATCCAGCGGCGTCGCGGTGAGTAGAATCTGCTGCGAAACGGTGAGCGTATCCGGCGACGGCGTCACCGACACCGACGCGACGGGCACCGGCGACACCGTGACCGTGGAGGTGGCGGACAGCCCGGTGCCCACGAGCGTCGCCGTGATCACGGCCTGCCCGGGCGACCCCGGTGTGACGAAGCCCGAGCCGTTCACGGTCGCCACTCCGGTCTTGTTCGAGCTCCACGAGATGGTATGGCCCGTCAGCGAAAGCGTGTTGCCAGCCGAGTCGAGCAGCGCGACCGTGAGCTGCGTTCCGGCGTCGCCCTGCGTGAACGAGACCGCATCGGGCGTGACCGTCACTCGGCGCACCGGGACGAGCGAGACCGTCACCTGCGCGGTGCCACTGACGGAGCCGCTCGACGCCGTGATCGTGGCGGAGCCGGGTGCGACCGCGGTGACGAGCCCGGATCCGCTGACCGTCGCGACGTTGTTGTTGTTCGACTGCCAGGTGATGGTCTGATTCGGGATCGTGTTTCCGCCCGCGTCCGTGACCGTGCCCGTGAGCTGCTGTTGCTGGGTGATGAGCAGCGCGACCGTGGATGGCGACACGACGACGGCATTCGCCGGTGGGAGCGTGACGGTGACCGGCACTGTGGTGTGCGCGGTGCCGCTCGTCGCGGTGATGGTCGCGCTCCCCGCCGCCTGACCGGCCACGAGCCCCGTGGACGACACGATGGCGATGCTGGACTTGTCGACCGTCCAGGTCACCGGTGCACCGGCGATGACGCTGCCGCTCGCATCCTTCACCGTCGCGGTGAGTTGCGAGGTTTGCCCCGTGGTCACGGTCACGCTCGTCGGCGCGACTACAATGCTGGCGCCCACGGCGGAAGCGACCGCGATCCCCGCCGTTCCGGTCTTGCCTTCACTGGTCGCCGTGATGTTGGCAGTGCCGCTGGTGACGCCCTTGACCAGCCCCGTGTTGTCGACGGTCGCCACGGATGGGTCGTCCGAGGACCAGGTGATGGTGCGGCCGGAGAGCACGTTGCCGCTGGCGTCCAGCGGTTCCGCGACCAGATGCACCGTCTCGCCGACCTTGATGGCTGCGCTGGTCGGCGAGACGCGAACGGATGCGACGGGTGGCGGGATGACGATGATCGTCGCGACGCCCGACTTGCCACCGGAGCTCGCGGCGATGTGCACCGTTCCGAGCGCGATGCCGGTGACCACACCGGAGCCCGACACGGTCGCGATGGAGGTGTTCTCGGAGCTCCAGAAGATGCTGGGAGTGCCGCTCGCGCCATCCACGGTCGCATGCAGGGCGACCGTGGATCCGAGCGGGAGGGAATCGGTTGATGGCGTAATGGTGACACCGTTCCCGCCTCCTCCGGGGCCCGTGGAGTCGCTACCGCACGACAGCGCGATCGCGCAGGCGAGCGATGACAGGAACAGCATGAATATCGATCGACGTGCAGCACGCATCGAACACTCGTTTGTGGCGGGGATCCCACGCACGCGCACGTGCAACGGAGCACGCAGGCAGTGCAGCGGGAGGTGCATCATAATGAGTCAGCCAATGGCGATGAAAGCGGTAACCGAGGGTGAATTGTGCAAGCGATGCGCCAGTGCCTGGATTCGGCCGAATGGTGGGTCGGAGTGGGAGAGGCGCCGCGCCGCGGAGATCGGCCCTTGCAAGTCACTAGTCGGTGACCATATCTTGTCACCAACTGGTGACCGAGGAGCCCGTGGCAAGAGACCGATTCGCAACGCGCGCCGCCATCCTCGAAAGCGCCGCAGCGCTGATAGCCGCGCACGGCGTGTACGCATTGGGGGTGAACGTGCTCGCGGAATCCGCCGGCTGCGACAAGGTGCTCATCTATCGGTACTTCGGCGGGCTCGATGGCGTGCTGGAATCGCTCGGTGCGGAGCGAATGATGTGGCCGCGCGTGGACGTCGAGGCGGTGGATGGGCAGAGCGAGGAGACTCCGTCACTCGCCGATGCGTTGCAGACGGTGGTGCTGGAGGAGTGGGCCGCGCTCGCGGCCGGTGCGTTCATGCTCAAGGGTCAAGCGGCGGAGATTTCGGGCGAGAATGCACTGGGCCGGGCCACTGCCGTTCAGCGTTCGGAGAGGCATGCGGAACTCGTCGCCTCGCTGCGAGACAAGCACCGGGTGCCACCGTACGTGGATCTCGCTGCACTCCTCGAGCTCTTGAGCGCCGCCCTCACCCTCTTCGCGCTGCGTGCCGCGAGCGGCAACGACGCGCCGCCAGGTCCCTCCGGAACCCGCGCCTCGATCGACCCCGCGACACCCGAAGGGTGGCGGCGCATCGAGAAGACGGTGGGCATGGTGGCCAGATCGCT